>DQLG01000546.1 GCA_015660315.1 Candidatus Latescibacterota bacterium | reverse complement strand
GTCGGGCTTGCCTTCGCCCAAGGGTTTTATGCTTTGGGATGGCAAGGACCGCGGGCTCGAAGCCCAGGCATTGCGCCCGTTGATCGTGCGGGTCGAAATGCGCGGTGATGCCTATCCGCGCGAGATGGCCGTCGACAGCGTGCTCACGCGCTTGCAGAGCAACCCCGAATATGTCGAGCTGTTTGAGCAGGCTTTTCCAGCTGAAGCTGATTCGGTGGTCAGGCAACTGCCTCGTTTGGATTGCGTGCACGATCCGACGCCTTTGCAGTCGGTGATCACCCGTTCGACGTTCGGCCGGGCAGTTTCTGCGTTCCAACGTGAGCAAAACACGGTCAATACCCCATATGATCGTTATGTGGCTGGGGATGATGTGGCGCTGGACGCGGCTGCGCTGCGCGGGCTCGAACTTTTCCACGACAAGGCCGGCTGCGTTAGCTGCCATAGCGGGCCCTTGTTCACCGATTCGAGTTTTCGTGTCCAGGGTGTCGAGCAGGTCGGTCCGGGCCGAGGGTCGGCGACGACGAATACCGGCACGCCGCGGCCTACCGGCCGGGACGAAGGCCGTTTTCTCAATTCGGGGCATCGCGAGGACATCGGCGCCTTTAGGGTCGTCGGGCTGAGGCAGATCGCGCAGACGGCGCCCTATATGCACGACGGTGCACTGAAGACTTTAGAAGACGTGATCGAATTCTACGACCGGGGCGGTGGCGACGAAGCCTCGATCGATAGCGAGAATCTCGATCCAGCTTTGTTTGCGTTGGGTTTGACCGCGGGAGAGAAAGAGGACCTGTTGGCCTTTATGCACGCGCTCACCGATTCGACGTTTACTATTGTCGTGCCCGCGCGGGTGCCCAGCGGTTTGCCGCCGGCCGGGTTGGAATTGGCGCAGGAGGCGGGACTCGTCGTGCCGGGTTTAGTCTCGTTGGCGAAACCTGCGGCGATAGAGCTTTTCAACTATCCCAACCCCTTTAACGCCGAGACGGTTGTGTCGGTGTCGCTGCCGCAGGCTGCCGAGATCGAGGTGCAGGTCTATAACGTCTTGGGCCAATCGGTGCGATCGTTGTTTAGGGGCTATCGTCCGGCCGGTGTCCAGCGAATGGTCTGGGACGGGCGCGACGAGGCAGGGCGGGCGGCTGCCAGCGGATTGTATCTGGTGTCGGCGCAAGTTGGCCCCCAGCGCTATCTTTCGCGGATGTTGCTGGTGCGTTGAATGGCGCCGGGGGGGCCCGATCAGGCGTCCGGTGTCAGATCGGTCTTCGTAGACCTGGGGGTTGATGGTTGCCGTCGATTTTCGCATATCGACAGATTATTGAGGTGTTGTTTTATACCTATCCTTCCAAGGCTTTGACCTGCTTTGCCAAGATTAATAGGCACAATATAGGCACAATCGTTATCGGTTGTTCGCTGGGCTTGACCGGCAGGTCCGCGGCCAAGTGGGCTTGCCGACGCGACACGGTCGAGTAATCCGGTGCCGACAACGCCAAGCCCATCAGCGACAGCAGCGAATCGACAAAGCCTTGCGACTGGCGCAGGAAAAAATTATCCTACGCGCTAAAAGTTAGCGTCGTTTCAATCGCCTGATCCGAATAGGTATATAGCGCACCGCGCTGAGGGGTCCCTCGCAATACCCACTCCGGCACCCAGTTCCGCTCGCCGTCGCCTCGGCGCTACGTTCAGCTCGAAGCCGAAATGCTGTCGACCGACCCACAGGCCGGCATAGCCCTCGACGAGCTGGCGCTGGTCTACTCCCGGCCGCTGGCACACACCGCCCTCGGCGAGGTCCATCCCGCGCTGGTCGAGCCCGGCGCCGAGACCGAATTTACCTACTTCCTCAGCCCCGAATTCGCCCGCAACAGCCAGGGTTTCGGGACCATAGCACTCGAGGCCTCAGTGCCTTTGACCTTCCGCGAAATTCAGATCGACGGCACACCTACCGATGTCGAGATTATCCCGACCGACGCCGGCCTGCGTCTGCACTTGCCGCAGCGCATTTTGGCAGCCGAGCGCCTCGAGCTGCATTTCGCCGCCACCGTCTTCCAAAATAGTACCCGCTTCCGCGCCTTCTTGGAACGAGAGAGCGGGTTGGAGACTTATCGCCAACAGGTAGACCCGGGCGACGCCGTGCCCGAAATAGCCGGCGCCGGTGACGTGGTCTCCCTGCCCGTCGATCAGGTCCTGCTCACACGTCTCGATATCGGCGCCGGGCTCTTGACACCCAACGCAGACGGTATCAACGACGCGCTCGAAATCTCTTTTGACGTGCTCAAGGTCATTGACGCCCGCCCCATCGAGGCCCGCATCTGCGACCTACACGGCCGGCTCGTGCGCACATTGAACAACGCGCCGGGCGTGGCCGGCCACTATTCTTTGTCTTGGGATGGTCGCCACAACTCGGGCGCGCTGGCAAGCCCCGGCCTCTATCTCTTTCATCTGCAGATCGCCGGCGACTCGATCACTCGCACTCTCGTCCGCAGTATCGGCCTCAGCTACTGACCTGCGGTCGTCTCGCCTCTTTCAGGCCATATCTCCGCCTCATGGCGATAGGATTGCCTCGAACTCGGTCTACACCTACCCATCCGTCCCTAAAGCGCGCCCTTGTGTCTGTCGGGGACGAGCCCTAAGCCAACCCGTAGGCCTCGCCGGTGTAAACAGTCTATTTCGGTGTCGTGATGGCGAGATGCCCAGGGCGCCGGACATCGTCCCGAGAATCTCGCGATAGAAAATCTCCTCGCGCCCAGCGGCGTTATGGATATGGTGGCGAATGTTTGGGAGTGGGCCCAGGGTGGGGACGGGATGCAGTTATTGTGGGGGGCTTGGGTTAATGACCATATCCTGGCTCAGTGCGGCAAACAGGCCAATACCAAGAATGCGCATTCTTATATCAAGGGCAATAGGATAGGTTTTCGCTGCGTCCGCTAGATATATCCCCGGCTGTTTGCTGATCATTCTCGCCGCGTTCCTCAAGTCCCTTTTAGCAGGCGTTCCTCGTAGATTTGGATCTGATTGCCGTACTGGTCTTTGAGTTTGGCCAGCAACTCGTCGAAGCGCTCCTTGGTCAGGTCTTGAATCAGGTGGGCGCGCACCCGGCCCCAGATATCGTCAAAGCTCTGCTGAAAACCGGGAATCTTTTTGAGCACCTTGAAGACGGTAAAGCCCTGCGCGGTTTTCACCGGACCGACGATCTGGCCGATCTCGGCGTTTTCGGCCTCCCAGCCCATATTGCCGTATTTGTCCGGGCGCAAAAGCTGCATGCGGCCACCGGCGCGGCGGATGCGGGTGCTGCGCCGCGAGTAGCGGCGGGCCAGTTCGTCGAGGTCCTCGCCGCGTTCGATGGCCGCCAGCAGCGAGTCGGCTTGTACGCGGGTGTCGACGAGAATCTCGAGTATCGATATGCGCTCTGCGCGCACGTAGATGTCCTTATGGGCCTCGTAATAGACGCGCATTTCTTCTTTGGACGGGTCGAGCGTTTCGAGTACTGCGATCTGACGGATGCGCTCGATCAGGGCCTGGCGGCGGGTACTTTCGATGCCTTTGGCGACGTGCTCGGCTTCGTGAATGCCCATTTCGCGGGCGTGGCGCGGCAATAGGACTTTGAGGCCGTAGAGGCGACGGGCGAAGCGCCGCAAGTCGTCTAATTCGCGGATCTCCGCTTGGTTGCGCTCGCTGGTCATCGCGGCTATAAAATTGTTTAGCGTCCATGATTTGCCATCGAGTTCGAGCAGCGCCAACTGACCCTCTCCCTTTTTGAACTCGGGCATTTCTTGGCCGGCTTCGCTGAGCCGACCGAGTAGCAATTGGAAGGTCTCGAGTTTTTCTTTGATGTCGGCGCGGTCTGCTAGCCCCTCGAGGAACTCAAAGGTGGCGATGGCGCGCTTCTGCTCTTGCATTGCTTGGATGACGGCGGGGGCCATCTCTTCGTAGGGCACTTCGCGTTCGTCGGTGATCGTGAAGACCGAAAAGCCGTCCGGCTCTTGAATCGGCCCGATAACCGAACCGGGTTTGGCATCGAAGATCTGGCGGCGCAGGACATAGTTTTTTAAATCGAGACGGCTTTTCCAGCCGAGGTCGCCGCCTTGCTGGGCGGTATTGCCGTCGTCGGAGAGTTCGCTCGCGACGGCGGCAAAACTGTCGGAGCCGCGCAGGCGGGCGAGCACTTGGTCGATGGCGGCTGGTCCGCTGGCGAGGATTCTGCTCAGTCGGCGCTGTTGGCCGAGGTGGAGCTGATCGAAATACTGGCGTGCCTCATCGGCATCTACATGCTCGTCGTCGGTGACCACGCCGCGGCGGTACATTTCGTCGAGGATCAGCTCCTGTTCTTTCTGCGCTACTTTGCTCTTGACTTGAAAATCGTGTTCGAGGTTCTGCTTGCGGGCGGCGAAGAGCAATATCTCGATATCGATAAGCCGTTCGAGCGCCTGGTGCTGGAGGTCGCCGGTCGCGTTGTTGGGAAAGAGTTTCGCTGCCGCCTGTTCGACGCGCTTGCGGGTGATGTCGACATCGCCGACCCGGGCGAGGATGTCGGGGCTCGTCGGTGGTTCGGGGGTGTCAGCGCAGGCGGTGACGAGGGCGATAAGGCAGAGAGTGAAGAGACGCGGCAAGGAGGCCTCCTTGTAGTGTGTATTGAGTTTCATAATGATAATGGTGGTTGCGGATGCCGGCAAGCGATGCTTGACTGTTCTGGGAGCAGGGGCTAGTCTAGGTGGTGACGGTCGGTTGGTTGTAGTCGCTTGCCCATTCTCGCCGACCATCCTTGGCCTGCTCCGAGAGCAGGCCCCGATTTCACTGTCCTGTCAAATCGAGAACTGCAAAGCCGCTGCGGGAATACCCCCCAACCGACCTCGGCAACTATTTGTGGTTAGGCGCACCTTAATTCCTGACGAAGAGATGAATTCCATTCGCTGCAATTGTCAGATTCCTGCTGAATAGATGAGTTCGATTATTCTTAAATCTCAAACACTTCTTAGTCGAATGAGCCTGAAACTTTGCTTTCTTGTTGCCTGTCTCTGGCAATTTTCTTGTGGTGATATACCGCCGGATCAAAAGGTGCGAAAGATACAAGACGGTAATGAAAGTGAAGTGCTTGCCTCCGAGGGGAGTAGAGAGAGAAAACAGATTGCATCGCCGCAGCCGCAAGTGCGCTTTGTCGACGCGACGGTGGAGGCGGGGATCGACTTTGTGCATACGAGCGGGATGTCGGGGCGCAAGTACGGGGTGGAGACGATTGGGGCAGGCGCGGCATTTTTTGATTACGACCGGGACGGGTGGATGGACCTGTATATAGTAAATGGCGGGGATTTGCCGGGTTATGTTTCGGCGGATGCACCGAAGAACGAGTTCTACCGGAACGAGAGCGGGCATTTTGTCGAGGTTGGCGAAGCGCTGGGGGTGGCGGATACGGGTTATGGAATGGGAGTTTCGGCGGGGGATTTCGATAATGACGGGGACGCGGATCTCTTTGTCGCGAATTTTGGGCGCAATATACTCTATCGCAACGAGGGGCAAGCAGCGGGTTGGCATTACCGCGATATAACCGGTGGTGCCGGGTTGGGGGAGGACGAGAGTTGGTCGACGGGGTCTTCGTTTGTCGATTACGATTTAGATGGGGACTTGGATTTGTATGTGGCCAATTATCTCGCGTTCGCGTTTGCTGAGGAGGATCTTGGGGCGGCGGGCGGGTTGCAACGGCCTCGGCGGCACTTGGCGCCGACGGAGTATCCGGCGCGGCGGGACTTTCTCTTTCGCAACGACGGGGCCGGGCGCTTCGTCGATGTGACGGCAGCGGTGGGGTTGCTCAATGTGGAATGTCGCGAACTAGGTGCAGTTTTTTTCGATTACGACCTAGATGGCGATCCCGATCTATTCCAGGGCAATGACGCTACGCCGAACTTTCTTTTTCGCAATGACAGCGGTCATTTTGTCGAGGTAGGGCTTTTTGCTGGTGTGGCCTACAATGAAGGCGGCAAACCGGAGGGCACGATGGGGGTGGACGTGGCCGACTTCGACGGCGATGGGCATTTGGATTTGGTGATGACCAATTTTCAGTGGGAGAGCAATACGCTCTATCGCAACCAGGGCAACGGGCTATTCAAGGACGCATCGATGGATGCCGGTCTTGCGGCGACGAGTCTGGACCGACTGGCCTTCGGCATAAACTTCCTCGACGCGGACCTCGACGGAGACCAGGACCTCTATGTGGCCAATGGCCATATAGACGAGGATATCGAGCGTTTTGACCCGCAAGCGACATATGGTCAACGCGACCAACTCTATCTCAATGATGGGCAAGGGCGCTTTGCGGAGGTGAGCGTGGCGGCGGGTCTGGACCTGACGGCAGGCTTGGTCGGGCGCGGTTCGGCGGTGGCCGATTACGACAACGATGGGGACGCGGATCTGTTGCTGGTCAATACCGCGCAGCGGGCGGTATTATTGCGCAATGAGACCGCTGGGGCGGGGAACTGGCTGGCCCTTGATTTAGAAGGGCGTGTGGGTAATCGCGACGGGTATGGCGCACGTATTGTGGTGCAGGCTGGTGGGCGGGCTTTGGTGGCGGAAAAACGCAGTGCCGCCAGTTATTTGTCGCAGAACGATGCGCGAGTTTTTTTTGGTTTGGGCGCTAGCGAATTGGCCGAGCGGGTGGAAATTACCTGGCCTTCGGGCATCCGCCAGGAGTTGCTAGCGGTGCGTGGTGGCCAGGTGCTTAAGGTGGTCGAACCGGTGGCGGGTGAGTTGCAAAAAACTGCGATAGCTGCCGTGAGCTCGAACAATTCGTCGTCGGCCGATCACGGCGATTTGGCGCGTTTCTGGGCAGAGGCGCCATTGGTATTGCCGGCTAAAACCCAAGCGGCTTTGCCGCCGTTGGTACATTCCTTGGCCAAATTGCGCAGCGCGGCAAAACAAAGCTCGGGATCTGTGGCAGCGCATATGGAATTGGCTGACGCGCTCTTGCGCAAGCGTCTGTATGCGGAAGCCGAGCTTAGCTATCAGCGCGCGTTGGCTATCGACGGCGATTTGGCGTTGGCCTGGGTGGGGTTGGGCCAGCTCTACGCGGATCAGGGGGATCTTGATAGGGCCGTCGAGGCACTCGACCGGGCGGTTGCGCTCAATGCGAGATTGGCCAAGCCGCATTATCTGTTGGGCAATATTCGCCTGCGGCAGCAACGGTTGGACTCGGCGGTGCCGCTCTACGAGCGCGCGATCGCTTTGCGGCCAAATTATCTTCAGGCCTATTTCAATTTGGGCGGGTTGCACGCGCGGCAAACCGATTATGGCCCGGCCACCGATGTGTTGCGCCGGGGGCTGGAAGCGCTGCCGCACGAAGTAGAATTGATGTTCCAATTGGCGCGGGTCTATTTCGCCCAGGCGCGATACGCCGAGGCGCTGCGACAACTCGCCGATGTGGTGTCGGTCGAGCCGGCGCGCGCGGAAGCGTATGAGTTGATTGCCCAGGTCCACTTGGCCGGAGAAGACGCCGCCAGCGCACAGGAGGCCTTGCGCACGGGGCTGAGCGCGGATTCGACGAGCGCGGCGCTACAGGCGCGGCTCGGGATTCTACTATTGCAGGAGGGCGATGCGGATGAAGCTATCGTGTTATTGCAACGCGCGCTTGTTGCCGACCCGGATCGCGACGAGGTCTATTATAGCCTGGGCCAGGCGTTGGTGCGGCACGGTGAGGAGAGTAGGGGGCGCAAGTTGCTCGAATATTTCAGCGCGTTGCAGGGCGAGCATCAAAAAATACTCGATTATAAAACAGCGGTGGTGCTCAACCCCAACGATGCTGACGCCTATTACAATCTCGGCACGGTCTATGCGCGCATCGGCCGCTACCGGGCGGCGAGCCAGGCCTATCAAGCGGTATTGCTTATTGCACCGGGCCATCTCAACGCCCGCAACAATCTCGGCAATATTCATCTTCGCCGTCGCGAACTAAGTCCGGCGATCGCCGCTTATCGACAGGTGTTAGAACTCGATCCAGATTACGCCCGCGCGCACCATAATTTGGGTAATGTTTATGTGCTACAAGATAAACTGGCGCTCGCGATTGCATCTTTCGAAAAGGCCGTGGCCGCCGATCCGCAATATCGCAAAGCCCGGCAGATGCTGGCGCAGCTCTATCGCCGTCAGGGCCGTCTGGCGCAAGCGCAAGCGTTGGAGGCCGCCCCGTGAACGCTGAACTTAGATTGCGCTTGGGCGTGGCTTTTTTGTCGGCCGCGGTGATCGGCTATGAGATCGGTTTGACCCGGTTGTTCTCGTTTCTACAGCATTACCACTACACTTTTTTGGTCGTCTCCGGCGCGGTCTGTGGTTTGGGTTTGGGCGCGGCGTTGAGCGCAGCGATTCGTCAAGGCACCGAAGGCTTGGGGCGCCATCTGGGTTGGTGGGCCGCTTTTTGCGCTAGCAGTATGGGACTGGGGGCGTTGCTATTGGCCACCTTTCCCCGCATGCCTTTGCTGTTGATGGTGGCGGTGGCCGGCGTACCCTTTATCGCGGCGGGCGCTTTTCTGGCGCTGGTGTTTCGCGTGCGATATACAGAGAGCCAGCGGCTTTATTGCTGGGACTTGGTTGGTGCGGCATTGGGTATTCTGTGGGTTGTTGTGGCGCTGAAATGGCTGGGCGGCGTGGCCGCGTTGATTAGCGCCAGTATGCTGGCTCTAGCGGCGAGCGTGCTATTGGCTGAACGCTTGTTGGCGCGCTTGACAATGCTCGGATTGTTTGTTGTGTTGGTCGTCGCTTTGCTCGTCGCCCGGCATGGTGCGATTGACTTGGGCGCGTTGGCCGAGGCCGCCGATAAACCGATGTTCCGCGCGCTAGATGGCGGGCGTGATGGCCGCAATACAGGTGAGGTGGTGGATACGCGTTGGAGTGCGTTTGCCCGCACCGACCTGGTGGACCGCAGCGGGGACACGGGGTTGAACTTCTATGTCGACGGTGGGGCCGGTTCGTATATGTTTCGCTTCCCGGGCGACTACCGGCGGTTGTTTTTCCTGCGTCGCGAAGCGGCTTTTTTTCCTTATTATTTTGGTAAGAGGGAACGCGCACTTATCATCGGCCCCGGTGGCGGAGCCGATGTGCTTTATGCGCTAATGACGGGCTGGCGCGATATTGAGGCGGTGGAAATCAACCCGGAGATCGTCGATTTGGTTCGAGAACGCGGCGATTATAATGGCCATCTCTACGATTTAGAAGGCGTCGATGTGCACACCGGCGATGGCCGCAATTACCTGCAGCGTTCTGAGCGGCGCTATGACCTGATTGCGCTGCCGCTAGTTTACGCCGAAGCGGCGGATCTGGTGGGTTACGCGCTGGCGGAAAACTATCTTTTCACCCGCGAAGCTTTTGCCGCCTATCTCGAGCACCTAGCCGAGGGCGGCCGACTGGCGTTGGTGGTGCACAACCATGCGCTGATGTTGCGAGTAGTGGCGACGCTAGAGGCGTTATGGTTAGAGCAGGGTGGGGAACCGGGTCGCATTCTAGATCATCTAGTGGTAGTTAACGGCACCCGAGGTGACGCGACGAGCGAAGAGGCCTACCGCCCCTTGTTGCTGGTGCAGAAAAAGCCCTATACCGCTTATCAACTCGGGCAGTTGCGCAAGGTGATGGCGGAACTAGAACTCAACGCTTATTTCTTGCCCGGTTTGCGCGAGCGGTCAGCTTTTGCGCCTTTGCGTACTGCTGGGCTTGCGGCCTTTGTTGCCGCTACCGAGCTCGATATTTCACCGGTGACTGACGATCGCCCCTTCTTCTATGACGCGACTCCTGGGCTGGATGTGAAGCTAGTCTGGTTGTTATTGGGTTCGGGTTTCTTGGGGGTGTTAGCCTTACTGGCGCCGTTGGCGTTCGGAGCTATGCGCGAAAGAAGGCTCGGAGAAGTGCCCCCTTTGCTGTGGGCGTTTTTTGCCGCCGGGCTGGGGGCAGGTTTTATGATGGTTGAGATCCATCTTTTGCAGCGCTTTGGCCTTTTTCTCGGCTACCCGACGCTGACGCTGGCGGTCGCGCTTTTTGCTTTATTGATCGGTACTGGTGCGGGCAGTGTCGTGGGCAGCCGGTTGGGCTTGCTTGCGCGTCCTAGCGGCCTGGGGTTGTTAGCGGTGGTGGTTGGTGTGATCTGTGGGGTGTACGGGCTTTTGCTCACCAGTGCACTTGACTGGGCCTTGGCGTGGTCGCTGTCGGCGCGAGTGGGGCTGACCTTGGTGCTCGTCGCGCCGTTGGGCATGTTGCTGGGCACTTGTTTCCCGGCTTGCCTGCGTCTTGGCGGTTTGCAGCACAGCGGGATTGTACCGTGGATCTGGACGGTAAATGGCTTTTTTTCCGTATTGGGCTCGGTCGGTTCGGTGGCCTTGGGGATGGAGTGGGGTGCCGATGCGGCGTTGGGAGTAGGGGCCGCGATTTATGTGTTCGCGGGCGCCGTGCTCTTTTTGCGCGGTCGTGGGGCTGTAGCGGTAGTCCACACTGACTCGGTTGTTGAGTCGGACCGTTGGACGATGGCCTTATTGTTGTTGCTGGCGCTGTGCTGGTATGTGGCTTTTAGCCTTATCGGCGCGCAAAGCTCGGATTCGGCCTTGTCGGCGCGTTATCCTCGGCCTGCGATTGCCGAGGAAGTATGGCCGGAGTCACTCGGGACATTCTAATCACCAGGGGGCGACTCTGGTCCGCTGTGGAGATGAGCGTTTGCTTGGTAGCCGATTATATACAGTGGGAATATTCATTTATACGCCACAGTGAAAATTCGAACAGTCGCTGCGCCGGTACGGACTGTGGCTCTATTTTAATAATCTCCTATATTTATATACTACATCAACTTACAGAAGGTAGTCGGCACTTGTATACGTCTCTTTTTTCTATTCTTTTTGCTCTTTCGGCTGGCCTTGCAGATGCCGGACCTCGCTTTGCGGATGTCACGGTAGCGGCGGGCATTGATTTT
>DQLG01000248.1 GCA_015660315.1 Candidatus Latescibacterota bacterium | reverse complement strand
GGCCGCCGCCGCTTCCCCTGCCGCGAAGAGTTCTTCCCCGCTTTGCTGACCACAGCCGCCAAAAGGCAATGCCGCGATAGCAAATAATAATATTATCTTCAACAACATCTAATTATTAACCATAAAAGATCGAAAAAGTCCCTCAGTGTATAACCACAGAAGATCGGAGAAGTTCCTCAATCGGATTTTCCGGTCTTTGACTTGCCGGTATCCGACTTGGATTCGCCACTGTCTGATTTAGTTTCACTACCCGACTTGGACTCACCGCCCGATTTCGAGCCGCTTTCTTTGTCGGCTTTGGCGGCTTGCTGATAGCCCTCGCTTCGATAGTCGGTGATATAAAAACCCGATCCCTTAAAAAGCAGGCCACCGCCCGTGCTGATAAGCCGTTTGACGCGCCCCTTAGCACCGCCCTTAGGACACTCTGCTTTAGGACAGGTCTTGCGCGGCGCGGCCGTGATGCTTTGAAACTCCTCAAAGCGAAAACTGCACTTCTGACATTCGTATTCGTATGTAGGCATAACTCATCTTTTATATCGCTGTAACTCTAAATACAAGCTGTTAAGTATAAATTTTCTTAGATATTAGCGCAACACGTTGCTCGTTCACTTATTCGCTCTCACCGATCGGCAAATCCAACTCGAACATCGGCAGGTCTTCTTCAACTATGCCCATTTCAGGTAAATCCGCCTCGGAGAACGGGCGAATTTTACCCTTGTCTATCTTGAGCAGGATCAATTGGCTATTGAGGCTGTCCCCTTGGGATAGGGAGATCATCCCCGATGCCCCCTCGTAAAAACTGGTAGCGGCCAGCCAGTCGGTCAATGTCCCTGGGTCGTGGTGCCCTGCCGCCCATCCATCAACAAGCAATCTCGCCGCGTCATACCCCGAAGCTGCGTAATTCGGGTCGCGGTGGAATCGCTTGCGAAAAGAGTCGACAAAGACTTTGGCCACCGCGGCCCCCTCTTGGCGTGCTGAAACAAAGGTCACTCCTTCGAAATCTTTGCGCTCACCAGGCCGCATCTGTCGAATAGCTTCCGGATCATACCAAAAGTCGTTGCCCAAGACCTGGGTTTCCAAACGGTGAAAATGCACCTGGGGAGCTATGGTTTGCGCGTCGGCGAAGCTCTCGACAACAACAACAACCCCATCAATCGTATCTAGGAATATCTCCGACGAATCGGGCGGCGCCTCCTCCACCACAGGTTCGGCTTCCTCTTCCAGACCTTGTAGCAATTCGGTGAGAAAGGACGGCTCTTCATTTGATCGCGCAGAATCCAATGTCGTCCATTCAAGTTGGTCCCCGACGGATAGCGTATCTTCAGGTGGCGGCATCAACTCAAAACCTGCCGCGCGGATCTCCTCGAAAACACGCCTGAAATCCTTGGTCAAATTCGGAATATACCAATCACTGTGGACGATCTCGGCCCCGTTGATTTTCGCAATCTTAGTAAACTCGCGTTCGAAACTCCAGCCGTAGTCGCTCAATGGGGAGAGAATCACCAGATGCTCGAGCCCCAGCACCAAGGTCGCGTATTCGCCCAAAAGTTGCGCTTGCGTCTCAGGGATGATCCTCAATTGAAATACATGGCGTCCGAGCGAATCGAGGCCGCTCTGTTGGGACAGCGGCACGAGAAGAGGCACCCCTGCGGCTTCGGCGATGACGGCTGCGACCACGCTAGAACTGCTGAAAACGGGGCCGACGATAGCGACGACCCCCTCTGCAAGCAACTGCTTCGCGCCATGCACCACGCGCAGCAATCCGCTACCCGGGTTCTCGCTGAAGCCCCCGCCGAGGTTCTCACCGATCGGCAAATCCCCGTAATCGACACCGGTATCTGCGACAATTAACTCGAATACGCCGCCGGCCTCCTCGTTGGCCAACTGTACCCCTTCGAGAAGCTCCTCACCGATTTGGCGATAGGGGCCCGTCATTGGCAATAACAAACCAATGCGCGGCAATTTGACTTGCTCCATTAACATCGTTTCCGGCTCGGGCTCGGGCGAATATATTTCATTGGGGAGACCTACAGGAGCCGTCGCGACGATATCACCGCCGTTAGCCGCGAACTGGGCAAAAATTCCGCCATCAACGCTGTCGCGATACGCCTGCATCGCCTCGTCCGCCTCCGCGACCCACCCCAAGCGCTGAAACCAGCGTGCCCTACCGAAAAACAGGGCCTCGCGCAAACGCCCGGCTCCCACCGCGAGACGCAAACTCTCAATCCCCTGTTCATTTACTTGACCATTTTGCGCAATCGCCGCCAAGCGTTCTGCCGCCTGGACCTGTATATTTAAAGGGGCCGGAGTCGCCAGTAGACGACCGTACTGTGTCGCCGCCTCGTAGTAGCGTTTTAATTTATAAAAAGTATCCCCAGTAAGCAGCCGTACATCGGGCAAATAGCGGCTATCAGCGAATTTGCGCTGCAAACCCCGCGCCGCATCTAGGGCTTCGGCAAAACGCCCGAGGCGGTAGAGCGATTTTCCCAGCAGCAGTTGACCGGCACTAGATCGTTGATTGATGGGATATTCTAATAACCGCTGTAGCCGCTCAAGCGCAGTGTCGAAACGCTCAGCCCTGTAGGCTTCTAAACCAGCGGCAAACGTCTTTTCAGCCTCAGCTGAATATATCCACGTGCGCGACTGACCATCTCCTACTACGGGAACCAGTAAGACCGCCAGGGCGACATATAGGGACGGAATGATACGGCACGGCATCGGGGCAACCTATTCTATTTGGACTCGCACGTCATAGAGCGTGCGAAAATGTAGACCTCCTAGTTCGGAGTGTCAAGCCGGGTTGTCGAGGTCAGATAGTGCAAGTATATTCTCCTATCCACTGCTTTTTCCAACACTTTAGGTTAACCTATGCAACCACGTGCTGAAAAGATGGGGCTCGACCCCGAGAAATTGCGCGAACTGCTCGCGCAACAACTTGAAGAACAAAGGCAATCGCCCACGCAACCCGAGGCATCCTCGACACAAGGCGGGACCGCCACCACAACTGAGACCGAGGCTTTTCATTTCGATCTCAAACCCGAAGAGCTCGAAGCCTATCTCGACCAATACGTCATCAGGCAGCGAGAAGCCAAAGCCATTCTCTCCACCAAGATCTGCACGCACTTCAATCGGCTGAACCTGCCCCCGGAAGAAGAGGGCGAGATTGTCGGAAATATCAAGAACAATGTGTTAATGATCGGCCCTACCGGGGTCGGGAAAACCTATCTGATCCGCCTTATCGCCCGCAAACTCGGCGTGCCATTCGTCAAAGGCGACGCGACTAAATTTAGCGAAACCGGCTATGTCGGTGGCGATGTCGAAGATCTGGTACGGGAACTTGTCCGCGACGCCGACGGAGACATTGAGCGAGCCCAGCACGGCATCATCTATATCGACGAGATCGATAAGATCGCTTCCTCGCGCGGCGAGCACGGTCCGGATGTTTCGCGTTCAGGGGTCCAACGCAACTTGCTCAAGTTGATGGAAGAAACCGATGTCGACCTCAAAGCCCCGCACGATATCGCATCGCAGATGGAATCCGTCATGCAGATGCAGCAAACGGGGAAGGTCGAACGTCAAAAGGTCAACACCCGCGATATCCTCTATATCGTCAGCGGAGCCTTCTCCGGACTCGATGAAATCATCGGCCGCCGCCTCAACAAAAATTCCATGGGTTTCCAAGCCAACGCAGCCGCTACGAGCAACAACGAGCAAATCGAAGAAGAAGAATTACTCGCCCACGTCCGCGCCGCAGACCTCATCGAATACGGCTTCGAGTCCGAATTCATCGGCCGCCTGCCGGTTATCGCCGTGCTGCACGGGCTCTCTGTTGCGGACCTCTGCGAAATCCTGCAAAATCCTAAAAGCGATGTCATCCTATCGAAGAAACGCGACTTCCGCGCCTACGGCATCGGGGTCGATTTTACCGACGAAGCCCTCTCCCTCTTCGCCGAACGCGCCTACGAAGAACATATCGGCGCACGCGGCCTGGTCAGCGCGATCGAAAAAGTGCTGCTAAATTACGAGAAAAAACTCCCATCCATCGATATCGAGCATTTTACCGTCGACGCCGATACCGTGTTGAACCCCGCGGCGGGCTTGGCCCACCTACTGCAGGACACTTCGCTGCGTAATTTCCTCGAAGCGTTCAAACTCGAACACGACATCATCCTGCACGTAACCCCCGACGCCGTCGAACGCATCGAAGCCGTAGCAAGCGAACGCGACATCACACCCCGTGAGCTATGCGAAGAAATGTTCAGCGACTATGGACACGGCCTGAAGCTTGCCGGCTTGCACGAGTTCCGCATTGGCCCCGAAATCATCAACGATTCCCAGGAGGCACTCAATGCGCTGATCAAATCCTACTACAATCAGCGCGAATGAGGCGACCGGAGACCGTATTGTTTTTCTTTTCGGTAGAGTGTGCTAAGGCCGATCTGTAGGATCTCGGCCGCCCGGCGACGATCAAAGCCCACCGCTTTCAACGTTTCGGCAATCGCCATATGTTCAATCTCCTCCATACTCTGCCCGACGCGAAAGTCCAAACCGGCGAAAACCCGTTCTTGGCGGTTTATATAGCGCGGAATATCACCGACCTCCAACATGCCCTCACGCGGGCACATAACAACCATGCCCTCAATGCAATTCTTCAATTCGCGCACGTTGCCCGGCCATTCATAATCGCGCAACACATCTAAAGCCCTCGGGCTAATGCCCGCAATGCGCTTGCTATTGTCGGCGGCGAACTGACGGATAAACTCGTCGACTAGAATCGGGATATCTTCACGGCATTCGCGCAGCGGCGGGACTTCGACTTTGATCACGTTAAGCCGGTAAAAAAGATCCGCCCTGAAACCCCCATCCCGAACCATTGTCTCGAGATCGCGATGCGTCGCCGCAATCAGGCGCACATCCGCCCGATGGGTATGTGCCCCGCCAACCCGCTCGAAACGCCCATCTTGGATAACCCGAAGCAGCTTGACTTGCGTCGGCAGCGGTATATCTCCGATTTCATCGAGAAATAGGGTGCCTTGGTCCGCAAGTTCAAAACGTCCCTTGCGAGCGGCCG
>DQLG01000275.1 GCA_015660315.1 Candidatus Latescibacterota bacterium | reverse complement strand
TCGCCATCGCGCTGCTCTCTGGGGCCGCTGCGTGGGTCGAATACTACCAGCGCAACACCTTTCAGCACATGCAGCCCCAGATGCACCCCAGGGCCCAGCCCCAGTTGCAGGGCGAGGCTCTGCGGCAAGCGGCACAGGTCCTATTCGAACTCTACCCCGAGCGCGCGCAGTCCAACCTGATGATGGGTACCTCCCTGATTGAACAGGGCCGGCTCGAAGAGGCACGGCAATTTCTGGAGCAGACCCTAGCCGTCGAAAGACGCAACCAGGGCGCGCTCTTCCTCTATGCCCGCCTACTATTGGACCTCGATGAAGATCCGAAGAAAATCAAGGGCATCGTCGACGAGCTCAGGTCCAGTTTTCCCAAGTCGCGGGAGAAGGTGGAAGTCTACTTCGAGCAAGCTTCAAAGGGCAGGATCCGCTTCGCGGGTGAGGCCGGGTACTGATCTCGTCCCGGCATCGATGCGCCCGCACAAAAAAGAGACTGCAACCGCGCGTTTAATGGGATGTTGACAACGTCTGGGTGATTGGATTACAATCTAGGGCCAATTACCCTTATATACCTCATATATAATGAAGACGATGCGACATATTATACACATTGTAATTTTACTCTCGTGCACAGCCAGCCTAGTCCAAGCCCAGACCGTCTACCATGTCAATATCAAGCTCGAAGGCATGATCGATCCCGGTGTGGCGGCTTTTATCGAGCGGGTTATTGAAGACGCCGAAGCCGCTGAGGTCGACGCGATTGTCTTCGAGATCGATACATTCGGCGGTAGGGTCGACGCGGCAACGGTCATTCGCGACGCGATCTTGGATGCAAATGCGCTGACTATCGCCTTTGTCAACAAGCGGGCGATTTCGGCAGGCGCGTTGATCTCGCTGGCCTGCGACAAGATCGTCATGACGCAAGCTTCGACGATGGGCGCGACGACGCCAGTCGATGGTTCGGGCACCAAGGGCAGCGACAAGACGGTCTCCTATATGCGCGCCGAGATGCGCGCGACCGCTGAGCGCACCGGTCGCGATGTCAAGATCGCCGAGGCGATGGTCGACGAGCGCATCGATGTGCCGGGTTTGAGCGCCGAAGCCGGTCGCCCGGCGACGCTGACCACCGAGCAGGCGCTCAATTATCAGATCGCCGACGAGACGGCCGAGACGCTCATTGAACTATTAAAGATCTATGACTTAGGCGATGCTGAAATTGTCGAGATCGAGCTCAATTGGGCCGAACACGTTTTGCGCATGCTCACCAATCCGGTCGTCACTTCGATATTATTAGCCGTAGCGATGTTTGGTTTGATTTCCGAAGTGCGCACCCCTGGTTGGGGCATCGGCGGCACGTTGTCGCTGGTGGCGTTGGGGCTGTTTTTTGGCAGCCATCTGATCGTGCACTTGGCCGAGTGGCAGGAGTTGGGCCTTTTTGCGGTGGGTTTGGCGCTGTTGATCCTCGAGGTGGTGGCGATTCCGGGTTTTGGCCTAGTGGGCTTAGCCGGTGTCGGGGCGATGCTGGCGAGTCTAGTAATGACGCAACTGGGCGATTATCAGTTGTGGAGCATCGATGAGATCGCCGTAGTTACTGGGCGTCTGGCCGCTTCGATGATTGGCGCGATCATACTGTCCGTAGTGCTATTGCGTTCGCTGTCGAAGTTCGCCGCTTTCAATCGACTGGTATTGCAGAGCGAGACGCCGGCGGCCGACGGATATGTATCTTCGTCGCGCGAGCACGATGTGGATCTGGTGGGCAGCGAAGGTGTTTCCGTCAGCGATCTCAGGCCGGCGGGTATCGGGCTTATCGCCGGCGAGCGCATAGGCGTGATGACCGACGGGGAGTTTATCGAGGCGCAGCGGGCGATCGTGGTCGTCGAGGCGCGCGGTAGTCGTGTCGTGGTAAAGGCGCTATGAGCTTTTTGGGCGGGGGCGTGTTGGAATGGGTCTATGCACTGGCGCTGTTGGTGCTGGGTTTTGTCCTGGTGCTCTTGGAAATTTTTGTTATCCCGGGACTCAATATTTTTGGCATCGTTGGTTTCCTCTCCGCCGTCGCCGGTGTTGGTTATGCCTACGCGAATATGGGCGGGATGGCGGCGGCGGCCGTGGCGGGTTTGGGGCTGGTGGGCACGGCGGTTATGGTGCGGCTGATGCTCAAAGTGCGCGCCTGGGATCGCCTAGTGCTGAGCAATGATATGACGCGCGAGGCCGGTTACGATTCGGCCAAACCCGGCCGCGAGGACTTGCTCGGGCAGACGGGCAAAGCGCTGTCGACGCTCAGGCCGGCGGGTCGGGCGCAGTTTGGCGAGCAGGTGGTTGATGTGGTCAGTGAAGGCGGCTATATCGAACGCGGCGCGCAGATCGAGGTATTGAAAGTAGCCGGCAACAAAGTGGTCGTGCACTTAGTCGGCGCAACAGATTAGTTCACTCCCCTAAAGGAGCTTGTAATGGAAGCAATGTTTCTGGTATTGATGCTCTTGGGCATCGTCATTTTTTTAGCGCTCTTCACCTATTTTATCCCGGTTGGCCTGTGGATCACGGCTTATTTCTCCGGGGTCAAAGTGGCGATCTTCAAGGACCTGATGGGTATGCGGCTGCGCAAGGTGCCGCCGCGGCAGATCATCGGCCCCAAAATCAGCGCGACCAAAGCCGGCCTCGACGTGGATTTGGACCGCATGGAAGCCCACTTTCTCGCTGGCGGCAATGTCAATCTGGTGATCTTGGCGCTGATTTCGGCCGACAAGGCCAACATCGAATTGACCTTCGAGCGGGCGACCGCGATCGACCTGGCCGGCCGCGACGTGCTCGACGCGGTCAAGTTGAGTGTCAATCCAAAAGTGATCAATACGCCCTTGGTTGCGGCGGTGGCCAAAGACGGCATCCAGGTCAAGGCGTTGTGCCGCGTGACCGTGCGCGCCAATATCGATCGTTTGGTGGGTGGTGCAGGCGAGGAGACGATCATTGCGCGTGTCGGCGAAGGTATCGTCACCACCATTGGCTCGTCATCGACGCACAAGGGCGTACTGGAAAACCCCGATCTCATATCGCGGACGGTATTAGAAAAAGGGCTCGATTCAGGTACCGCCTTCGAAATCCTATCGATTGATATCGCCGACGTTGACGTCGGCGAGAATATCGGCGCGAAGTTGCAGACTGACCAGGCCGAAGCCGATCTCAAGATCGCTCAGGCCAAAGCCGAGGAGCGTCGGGCGATGGCCAAGGCGCGCGAGCAGGAGATGACGGCGCAGGTCATCGAGATGGAATCGCGGGTCAAAGAAGCCGAAGCCGAGATACCACGGGCGATGGCCGAGGCCTTCCGCGCGGGTAATCTGGGCATTATGGATTATTATCGCATGCGCAATATCCAGGCCGATACCGAGATGCGTGATTCGATCTCGGAAAACGCCGACGAAGAGGACAACTAGTCCATGGAGCTGCTACTCTTCGTACTCTTCATGCTCTTTAGCGGATTTTCGGCGCTGATGGGGCGCCGAAAACGCCGCAAGGAGTTAGAAGAGGCGCAAAAGCAGCAGGAGGCGCGCCAGCAGAGCCAGGTCGAGAAGAGCAACGAAGTAGAGGTTCCCGCCGCACGACCTGCTCCACCCGTCGTAGTGGTCGAAGAAGAGCAAGAGGAGGACCCTTCGTTCGGTTGGCCTTTTGAGGGCGACCCCTTTAAGGAATCCAGACCGGCGGCTGTCGATCCGGCCTCGCTTGTACAGCAAGTCCTTGAAGCCGAACGCGAAGCCCTTGAAGCAGAGCGGCGGGCCTTGGCGGTGGAGAAGCGGGCCTTGGCGATGGAGCGGATGAGTCTGGAGACTGGGTCCGGTAGCGCGTTCGAACCACTTGAGCGGGGTGCAGGCCAGTCTCGGAGGCGTAGCCGGCGCAAGGACAAGGTCGGCCGTTGGCTCTTCGATGCGCAGAAGGCGCGCGACGCGGTCATTTATGCTGAGATCATCGGTAAGCCGGTGGGCGAACGGGAGGATTAGCAGGGTTTACATTTTCTAAAGAGGATCGTATTTTATTTACCAGATATTTGTGCCGAAGTGGTGGAACTGGTAGACGCGCTGGATTCAAAATCCAGTATCCGCAAGGGTGTGTGGGTTCGAGTCCCACCTTCGGCACCATGCAAAAGCAAAACCCGGTAGAGGCTAACGCTTCTGCCGGGTTTTCTGTTTTAGAGCAGATCGGATATGCTCTTGCTACCTGAGCCGTACGTCCGCTTTCTCGACTTAAGAAGCTTGGGGAACAAGCCCAACCGGGGGGGAGCGGGCTGTGGAGCGCGTCAGGGCCGAGGCGATAGCGATGCGGGGTAGTGATGATCTGCTGAAGGTAGTAGCTGTCTTGTCGCAGGGGATAAACCACCTCGTCATAGACCTATAGATTTCTGTGTAGGCACCCAGAGATAGGATGTTTAATGGTGCTATCGTAGGCGCTAAATTTCGGCAATTTTAACAGTCCGATGTATCTAAATAACCGTCGTGATGTTTAGTGTATTTGGTTCGGGAAGAGTATGACTTCGATGGCATAGTTTACCTCACTTTGCGAGCGCGCACATTTTATATTATCCTGATGGTCAACGCAAATCACTGGGGGTTCGAGGGGCTGACGATTACCCTCTAC
Source organism: Candidatus Latescibacterota bacterium (assembly GCA_015660315.1). Taxonomy (GTDB): domain Bacteria; phylum Latescibacterota; class UBA2968; order UBA8231; family UBA8231. Next base: position 201 of record DQLG01000275.1, on the reverse strand, counting down.
GATATCAACGAGACGTGCCCAAGCTGAAAGATGCTCCCGTTCTGAACCTCACGACTACTCATCGGCGAAGGATCATACTGTGGCCTACAAATCCTCACCGCGACCTTCCTACGATGGTCCGGCTCACATTCCCGCCGCCAGCGCGATCCGACACCTCTGGGGCGACAATATCTCGGGGCAGGTCCCGGACTGGTGCTACGT
>DQLG01000742.1 GCA_015660315.1 Candidatus Latescibacterota bacterium | reverse complement strand
CGCAGTGCATTGGCCTGGTCTGGGGTCAACGCCTCTTTCAACACCACAAAACCGTGCTCGTCGAGTTCGGCGACAGCCTCTTCCTTCGTCATGCTCTATTCTCCTAGAGATATTCACAATCAGCATTCGATATTTATCTGTAGACCGTCCTCCCGCAGCTTATCCCCGTGCGACAAAAGGCATCTTAGTCGCCATAATCGTCATAAACAGCACATTAGTGTCCAATGGCAATTCCGCCATCTGCACCACCGCGCGCGCCACGTGCTCGACATCAAAACGCGGCTCGACCATATTCGAACCATCCGCCTGCGGCACCCCATCGTTCATCCGTTCAGTCATATTGGTCGCCGCATTGCCGATATCGATCTGGCCGCAAGCGATATCGTATTTACGACCGTCGAGCGAAGTCGCTTTGGTCAGTCCGGTGATCGCGTGCTTCGTCGCCGTATAAGCCGCCGAATTGGGTCGCGGCGCCGTCGCCGAGATCGAACCATTGTTGATGATCCGTCCACCGTGCGGTTGCTGGTCCTTCATAATTTTAAACGCCGCCTGAGTGCAGAGGAAAACACCGGTCAGATTGACATCGATAACTGCTTGCCAATCCGCGTATTCCAAATCCTCTAATAATACGGCTGGTGCTCCCCGCCCCGCGTTGTTGAACAGCACGTCGAGTCGGCCAAAGTGTTCCTCGATCTGGACGAAGAGCGCGTTTACCGACTCGGGATCGCCGACATCGGTCGCTACAGCTAATGTCGGTGCAGATCCCGCCAATTTCGCCGTTTCCTCCAACGCGTCCTGACGCCGACCGACCAGGACCACCGCATAACCCGCCTCAGCCAACGCCAAGGCGCTGTGGCGACCGATCCCACTGCCCGCTCCGGTAACAAGGGCGACTTTGTCGTGTGTACTCATCTACCTTTCTCCTTTATAATGTGTTCGTTATAAACAAGTGTCTACTCTCTCTAAAATCCCATTCCAGCCGACCATACCGGTCCGTGTTGAAACGCCTCAGCCACCAGGCCGCGACGCCTCGCAATATAGAGCGCGCAAGACCACTGATCAAGCAAGCCATTGACGGCTGCCGCGCCAATGCCCACAATCTCCTGTGACATATTTTAACCCATTGGGAGATTGTGTTATGGAGCAAGTGAAAATCGGCATCATCGGCTGCGGCGGCATGGGCACCCACCACGCCAAAACGATCCACGCCATGGAGGGCGCGAGCCTCGTCGGCGTCGCGGATATGATCGACGAAAAAGCCACTGCACTAGCCAACGAACTCGGCACCGAAGCCCATACGGATTTCCACGAGTTACTACCGCATGTAGACGGCGTGATGGTCTGTACGCCGCCCTTCGAGCGCGTCGATGTAGTCATCGGCTGCGCCGAGGCCGGGGTGCATATTTTCGCCGAAAAACCCATCGCGCTGGACCTTGCTACTGCCGATCAGATGCTCGCGGCGACCGACCGCGCCAATGTTATCATGATGACCGGCTATGTGCTGCGCTTCACCCATCCCTTCCAAATTCTGCACGACACCTTCGCCGCCGGTCAACTCGGCCGCCTGGTCAACTGCTGGTCCCGGCGTTTTATGCCCTTCGACACCTCCGAGCGCTGGTATGGCGACCAGGCCAAAAGCGGCGGGGTCGCCCTCGACTTCGCCAGCCACGATATCGACTGGGTGCGCTGGGTCGGCGGCGAGGTGCAACGCGTCTTCGGCAAAGTCGACCGGGTCCGTCCCGGCATCATGGCCGACGAGCATGTACACGCGCTCTTTACCTTCACCGAAGGCCTGGGCGCGATCGACGACAGTTGGGCGCCCGGCCTAGGCATCAGTTCCATCGGCCTGGTTGGCAGCGAGGGCGCGATGATCGTCGGGGCCGACGGCGAGATCCGCAAGAAAATTGGCGACGGGGCTGAGGAGATCATAACGCCAGAGCCGGGCGAAACCATCCAGGCGCATTTCGCCCGCTGTATCCGCGACGGGCTCACACCCAAGGTAACGGGCCACGACGCACGACAAGTACTGGCGACCGTGCTGGCGATTCAGGAATCGTCACAAACCGGTGAGGCGGTGGCGCTGTGATTGCATATATTGGGAGCGTTGTTGAGACTTCGTTCGGGGTTGGGTGCTAGGCTGCAAGACTGACCGCGCTGGGTATTTTTAATAGGCCCACGGGCCATTGCCCCTCGCAGCGCCTTCGCGCGGACTCACCACCGCCCATCCCGGCCAGGCCCTAAACCGTCCCCAACCCTTAAAAATCCCCAGCGCGACCAGCCTCTCCGCTAAAATATACCCCGCAAAGGATGCTCCCAATGCCAAAGATCCTACCCTCACAAGCCATCGAGCAATATCAGTGCGACGGTTACTACTTCCCGCTCAAAGTCCTCGACGACAATGAGGTCACCGCTAGCCGGGCTCAACTCGAACGCTTTGAAAAGAGCCAGGACCAGCCCTTAGCCGGAGCCCAGCGCAACAAATCCCATCTGCTCTTCAAATGGGTCGACGACCTGATGCGGCACAACACCATCCTCGACGCGGTCGAAGACCTAATCGGCCCTGACCTGCTCTGTTGGAACACATTGTTCTGGATCAAGGAGGCCAATAGCGGCAGTTTTGTCTCCTGGCACCAGGACTTGCGCTATTGGGGGTTGGACACCGCCGATCTGGTCAGCGTGTGGCTGGCACTCTCACCGGCCAACCTGGCAAGCGGTTGCATGAGGGTCCTACCCGGCAGTCACCAAGGCGAACTCTTGCCGCACAAGGACGAATATGCCGACGGCAACTTGCTGACCCGTGGCCAGGAAATCGCCGTCGAAGTTGACGAGGACCAGACTGTGGCGATGCCACTAAACCCCGGCGAGATCTCGCTGCACAACGTGCGACTGGCCCATGCTTCAAGCCCGAACCAATCAGCCGATCGACGCATCGGCCTCTCGCTGCACTATATGCCTACCAAGAGCAAACAGATCGTCGGTGAGTGGGACAGCGCGGCGCTGGTGCGTGGCGAAGACCGCTACGGTCACTTCAAACACGCGCCGCAACCCGCCAAAGACTTCGACCCGGTCGCGGTCGAGTTTCACCGACAAGCCACCGACGCCGTTCGCGAGATACTCTTTACCGACGCCGAGAAGGTCCGCCCAACGATCTGACTCATGCCGGTTGCAAGGCCCGCCAGCGGTCGTAATAGACATGCAGGCCCGCGGGCAGCGCCGCCCGCACCTCGGCCTTCAATCGCCACTCGAAGCGCCCGTCGACCTTCTCTACGGCCGGATCGTCTTCCGAGTGCTTCTGCCAACTCGCCGCCAGCGTCAAGCGCTCGACATCCTTATTCATATTACCGCGATGTACCGTATTGCCGTCCCAGAAGATCACCTGCCCCGCTTTCACCCCGATAATCTCCTGCCCGGCAAGGTCGTCATGCGGCGCGTCATTGAGCACCCGCCGCTCCTCGGCGGTGCGCGGGCGGTGTTGGCTACGCGGCACGATCTGCAGGCAATCGTCGTCGATCAGCGCCAGATACCAACGCAAATTTTTCATCGGCTTGCGGATAATGCCCAGCTCTGTTTCCGCATCGAGGTCCTTGCCGCCGATATCCCGGTGCCAACCGCCGGGTAAATCCTCGTGGTGCGTATTGGTCCGCAGGTCAATCCAGCCCAAGCGCAAATCCTGCCCCAAATAGGCCCGCGCCCGTGCGATAAAAGGCGCATGCAGCAAAAAGTCGGCGAAAACAGGCTCGGCGAAGTCCGGCGCGATCAAGCCGCGAATACACCACGGCTCGCCGGGGTCACCATAATGCGTGTAGACATCAACCTCACCCGCTCGCACCTTGGCCTTTACCCTACGACAGGCTGCCGCAATCTCGTCGAACATCTTATCCGGCACCAAATTATCGATGATCGTCCAACCCTGGCTACCGTACTCCTCCATCTCCCGATAAATCTGCTCGTCGATCGCCCCAGTCATGATCCTTATCCCTTTGCGTCGTTT
>DQLG01000498.1 GCA_015660315.1 Candidatus Latescibacterota bacterium | reverse complement strand
GGGAACGCAGGTGGTGGCCAATTTTGACCGCATCGGCATTCAGGTCACGCTGGCCGGCGCCAATATCGCGGGGGCGACGGGTTCGTTCAGCGACGGGGATCTGACCGGCACGCAGCTGGTGATTAATTCCGGTACGGGAGGCTCGTTTCAGATTGGGCCATCTGACGCGGCTTTTAATCGGTTGGAAGTTTCGATCCCCGACTTGACGGCTACGGGCACCGAGCTCAACCTCTCGACGGCCTCGGTCGATAGCTTGAGCACCGCACGGGGGGCGATTACTTCGGTCGACAGCGCGATCACCAAGGTGTCGCAGGAGCGCGGCAAGCTCGGTGCGGTGCAGAACAGGCTCAGCTTCAACCTCTCGGCGACGGAAAACCGTATCGAGCAGATCGCCGCCGCCGAATCGGTGATCAGCGATGCCGATATCGCCCGCGAAATTACCAACCTCACTCGTTCCCAGGTGTTGCAGCAGGCCGCCACCGCGTTGCTGGCCCAGTCGCAGAACTTGCAGGCGACGAATGTGCTGCGATTGTTGGGGTTCCAGCAGAGCTGAGCGGCTCGAAAGCTTAATCGTCTAACGCAAAAAGCACATAACCCACCGCGGTTCTTTTTAGCCATATCCGACAAAATTCCCTTAGATCGTACGCTCGGGAAACTTCCGCGTCCGTCGCGGCTGCCGGGTCATTGACCAGTACTTTATCTCCCTCATATCCCCGTACGACCAAAAGATGCCCCTTTGTCCGCGGTATTGCTGCATCGCTCAATTCGCCCTCTTCATAACGGACGGAAGCGATGATGGGAAAACCTTCGTCGAGCAAGGCGCGGGCCGTATCCCAAGAAGGGAAATGCAGCAGATAGCCCAGGAGGCCTCGGCGCGAGGCCGCGCGAATATTCGCGGGCCAGACGCCGTGCAATCCGCTGGCTTGGTGGCGCGCCTCCGCGGTCACATCGTAGATATCGGCGCTGCGGTCGTAGTAGTCGAGCAGCATCGCGACGCTGGTTGGCGAACAGACGTGGGAAGCCAGCTCGGGGCGGAGGACCATCTGGCTACGCGGCGGCACGTCGATGGCGATGCCTTGGCCGAGCAACAGAGGTTCGGGCACCGCGCTCTTGTCGCGAATAGAGACGGCGAGCAAGGCGGGGGCCTGCGGGTTGATGCCCTGGACGTTGAGGTGCAGGCTCGCCATTTGTAAAGGCTCGCGGATCTGCAGTACGTCGATGGCCGCTTCGACGGCCCCTGCTTTATCATTTGACTCGGCTTGCACGAATGCGCCAATCGGATCGAGTGCCGTACGGCCTTGGCGGCCGGTTTGCGTGGTGTATTGCAAGGTGAACTGATAAGCCCACGCCCCGCTGTCGACTAGTGAAAAACACGGCAGGATTTCCAGTGTCTTGTGCAATAGCTCTTCGGGCAATGTTAACGCGAATATTCCGCCATTCCATAACAATGGCGTGACCTGATCGGGCCAAAGCGAGGGGGGGACGGCGCGTTTTAGTAGGGCTTCGTCGGCATTGTGCGCAAATAATAGCAGGCGGGTTGCCATTTAGTAAGTTCCTGTTATAAATAGATTTATATAGAAAATTATGATTTTTTTTATGTCTTTTGATAAGCGATAAATTGAGCCGGGTCTATGGTAAAAAAGAAATGCAACGCAACCATGATGTACCGCATCTATTGTGTATATGGCTTCTATAAAACTATCAGGCCTGTCTAACTCCGCGTTAGTCGTCTTGCTAACCACGGCGTTTTTGGCTGTCGGCTGTAGCGACGATAAACCGCTTGCCCCGGTGGGCACGTCGCCGACCTCTGCAACCGAGCAGACTCCGGATGCGCCTACCCTTGTAGAAGATACGAGCGAGCCAACTGCAATAGACCCCGTTACAACTGCTCCTGCCGAACAAGCATCCGTAGAAACACCACCAGTGACAGGCGAGACCCAAATCCCGTCGAACGAAGCGGACGATGCCGACGCGCAAGCGACGGAAACCGCACCTGGGATCGACCTGCCCTCGCCCGCCGGGATCGGCGGCCCGCAAGAAGGTACCTTCCTCGACCTCGAGCGCTTCCCCTACGATTCGATCGTTTCGGGCGGACCGCCCAAAGATGGCATTCCCGCGCTGACCAATCCCATTTTCATCGGGCCGTCGTTCGTAGAATATCTGCATTCCGACGACCTGGTATTGGGCGTGGTGATCAATGGCGAGGCGCGGGCCTATCCGCACAACATCGGTTGGTGGCACGAGATCGTCAACGATAAGATCGGCAACCGGGCCATATCCGTGACCTTTTGCCCGTTGACCGGCACGGGCTTGGTCTTCGATGCCACCGATGAAGGCGGCCGACAGTTTCAGCTAGGGGTTTCGGGGTTGTTGTTCAACACGAATTTGATCATGTATGATCGCCGCGATGGTACGACGCTCTATCCGCAAATGGCGTTCAAGGCGGTGAGTGGGGCGCGCAAAGGGGATTTATTGGAACTATTGCCGGTGATAGAGACGACCTGGGCGACTTGGAAGAAGCTCTATCCGCGGACCCGGGTGATCGAGACGGGGCTTTATAACATCGACGCCTATACCAATTACCCCTACGGCGACTATCGCATCGACCACCAGTCTTTTCTTTTTGATTTGGTTGTTCCTTTGCGAATCAATGGAAACCCTTATGTCACCGATTTTTTGGCGAAAGAACGGGTATTGGGCGTGCGTTTGGACGGAGAGCCCAAGGCCTATCCCTTTAGCGCGATGGGCAAACGAGCGGTGATCAACGATCGGGTCGGCGGTGTCGATCTCGCGGTGGTTTGGGATCGGACGAGCAACTTCGCGATCCCCTATGCTCGTGAAGTAGATGGGCGCAGCCTCAGCTTCGATCTCGTTGAATTCCCAGAGTTTCCGTTTATTGGCCTGCGGGATCGGGAGACCGAGACGCTTTGGGATGTGCGGGGCTTAGCGGTTGAAGGCGAGTTGGCGGGGCAGCAACTCAGGCAGATACCGGCCCATAATAGCATGTGGTTCGCCTG
>DQLG01000758.1 GCA_015660315.1 Candidatus Latescibacterota bacterium | reverse complement strand
TCAACATTAAATGATATAACCTATTTATAAATAACGATTTACGAATATAAGCGTCATGCGAATTAGCTCAAAATAGAAAAAGTGTCCACAGTATTAATAAAGGGAAGAAGAAATTAAAGCGTAAATCCAAATATTCTCAGACCAAATCTATCGCCCGTTTAACAGCCGGCCAGCTAGAACAAGTCGAAGAAGCCACTAAAAATGGCTATGCGCCCAAAGAACGTTTGGAAGAGTGGATCGACAAAGGTTGGATCTCAGCAACAGACGCCAGCCAGATCTTTGCCGGCTACGAAGAAGTCCTTATCCAGGCCCGCGTTCTAACCCCCACCGACTACGATGTACTCCTCAACGCCTTCGAAAATTACTGGATCGATAAAACCGATCGGGACGTGACGGGTAAAAACCTCAGCAACGACAAGAGCCACGCCCGGCGCATTATCCACTGGCTGGAAGATCATTGCCCCGATCTAAACGAGATGACGCCAGCAACCGTCAAAGCATATCTCCTGCATCTAAAAGAGCACGACTACGCCGACAATACGGTCAAGAATCGCCTCAACATCTTCCGCCAACTCATCGACCAGGCCGTTATCCTCGTTATGATCGATGATAATCCCGCACGCAAGGTCAATCTCAAGCAAGTCAATGTGCGTCTACGCGGCGTAGCTCAAGAACGACGTGTCTTGAAGGTCGAAGAGATTCCGAATATCTTCGAAGCCTTACAACGCCACCCGAACTTGATAACCGGCTGCTTACCTACTGTAGTCCACTTGGGGCTCTACGCGGGCTTGCGCAACGCCGAGATGTGCTGGCTGCGTTGGGATGCGATCGATTGGAACAGCCGCATCATTACGATCAAGGAATCGCTCTGCGAAGAAACGGGTGAGTTGTGGAAGCCCAAGGACTATGAGCTGCGCCGGCTGGACGTCAAGCAAAACTGCATAGACTACCTAGCCCGCGAGCAGGAACGCCATAACAAAGCGGGGTTTGAAACTCCTTTTGTCATGCCAGGAGGTAGTGCCAGGCATCCCGAATACAGGACGCGTCCGCTACACCAGGATGCACCGCAAAAGGCTTTTGCCAAGATGGTCAAGGCCGAGGGCCTTGACCCCGCGATCACCGTCTATTGCTTTCGCCATACCTATGCGACTATGGCCTTGCGCGCCGGCGTCGATCTGCGCACGCTACAGAAGCGTATGGGGCATTCCGATATCAAGACGACGATGGAGTATCTGCACTATATCGAGCCGGAAGAGCATCCGATGGATAAGCTGCCCTATTAATGACTGCGCTTACATCCGGCGATACTTGGTCTCTGCGGCACACCTCCCACTACTATGAACCCTGTGCAGCGTGAGGTTTTGGGATAGGTTATACTGTTATCGCCCTGCCGCAAATCTACGAGGAAGATTTCCTTATTGTACCTTTCCAACCACAGCAGAGGATGAATGGAAGATGCCCACAACAATTGATCCAGCGATACAACATATTGTAGTACGTGCCGCGGACAGTGTACGCGTGCGCTCAGACACGGCATCGGTGGTTGAACGGGCTGATGGCACCCTGCTGGTCGCCTATCACAGCTACTCCCACGGACCCGAGGGGGGAGGTGATTTTGGCGCGGCAAAGATCTATCTGGCGGAGTCCGCAGACAGCGGTCGCCATTGGACGAATGAGCGCATGGTGGCCGACATCATACCGGGCGATCTTAATGTCATGAGTCCATTCCTGTGCCAGGTGGAGGACGAGATATTGCTCGGATACGTGCGCAATCATTCCGCAGGTGATACCAGCATGCACCTGCATCGTTCACGCGATGGAGGAACGTCTTTTGGAGACTCGGCACCGATCTGGGAGCATGCCGGTGCATACCGGATCCAAGGCGGTGCATCCAGCTTAGTTCGCCTTAACTCAGGTCGCCTGATATTGCCGATCCAGAGCTGTGATGAGGTTTGGGTAGCCGATGAGAATCAATCCATCGGTACCTATTTCAGCGACGATGGCGGGCATACCTGGACCCCATCGGCCAACAACATCGGTCTGCCGATGCGAGGCGCTATGGAGCCATCCATTGCACAAAGGGCCGACGGGTCGTTGCTAATGAGCATGCGCACCCAGCTCGGTGCGGTCTTTTTCGCTGAATCCGACGATGGCGGTGAGCATTGGTCACGAGCGCAGACCAGCGGTCTGCGCTCGCCCGAGAGTTGTACTTGCTTGCGACGACTACCGGATTCCGAGGATTTGGTATTGTTCTGGAACGATGCCGAGTACCTCTACGGTCATCACCACTTCGGTATACGATCACCCCTGAGCGCGGCCATCTCGAGCGACGGCGGCCGATCCTGGTGCAAAATCGGCGATATCGATGCGGGAGACTGCATGCTGACTAATCTCAGTTGCACCTTCCTGTCCTCCGGTGCGGCGATTATCACCTATCTCACGACACCGGATCCAGAGATCGAAAACGGCGTCTACCGTGGAACCCCTTCCACCAAGGCTGAGCGCGACGCTCAATTTGTGATGGAGCTCAAGGCAGCCCTCATTCCGCAGGCCTGGTTCACCTGCACCGACGCTTTCCGGGCGCAGCAGAGCGCGGTCAAACCTGCGGAGGAAAAGAGCCGCCACCCATCGGCTCTCCCGCCGCTGACCAGGCAGGCCATCGACGCCCACTTAAACCGCTACTGCGAAGAAAGAGTGCCTGAGCACGTTCGCGGTAAAATCCGGCTGCTCTTCAAAGTCCGAGGTCTGAGCGTCACGCTCTTCGAGTCCAGATCGCTATGGAACGATCCGACCCAATGGGTCGACGGGAAGATCGCACAGTTTCGCTATGATCTGGAGACGGGGACATGGGCGCTCTACTGCGCCGACCGCAACGGACGCTGGCAGCGCTATGATCCGCAAGCCCCCAGCAAAGACTTTGACGATCTGCTACAGGAAATCGAACGGGACCCAACAGGTATCTTCTGGTGATAGGAATTCCCGCCCTCCATTTGCTGCTGTCTTTCGACCCAGTCAGTCCCTCTGAATGGCGCGTAAATCTTCGCCGGCGATATGGCGAAGATTGTGAAAGCAAAAACCTACGGTCTACAGCTCGCACTGAATCTCTTCTGAAAAGTGGACACTCCGAAGAGTCTATATATTTACTCAAGGAGGTGTATCCATGACCCGGAAGTATGATCGTGAATTTAAACTGAAGGCGATCGGCTTGGCCGCCGAAGAGGGTGCCCAAGCGACTGAAGTTGAAAGGCGTTTGGGGCTAAGCCAGGGGATAAT
>DQLG01000269.1 GCA_015660315.1 Candidatus Latescibacterota bacterium | reverse complement strand
TTGTACAAATGGTGAGCGGAGCCGGTTCATCTTTCCCGAGAGTCACCGGCTTCGCTTTCCGCTTTCAGACTAAGTTGTGCCCCGGTTGTGGTTGCTGGGCGCCGTCGACCGAATGATCGCTTGTGGGGGTGCGACCCCGGGACCTTGGCGTCCGATGTCCTTTGGGGACTGGAACTTGTCGAAGCATATCTGAGCAAGCGGCGTGCCAAACAACGACGCATCCCCCGTCGGCGCACTCAGAACGTTGTTTATTTGCAACTTATAAGAACTATAAATCAGATCTTAACATTGTTTCAGAACTGGAATTTTTTGCCCGGTTCTACGCAAAAGGAGTACAAGATTGCCAAAGCTCAGATCCGCTAAAAAAACGCTGCGCAACCGTATTAAGGCCACCGAGCGCAACCGCGCCATCCGCTCACGCATGCGCACCGCCATTAAAAGGGTGCACAGCGCATCCGACAAGGCCACCGCCGAAACCGCTCTGCAGAATGCCATCTCCGTCGTCGATAAGACGGCGCGTAAAGGCATCTTACATAAAAACACCGCCGCGCGCTACAAATCGCGGCTGCACCGTTTTGTGCAGATCATGGCTTAGGTACCCCCCTTGCTCACCATATAAAAAGCCCGCCATTTCTGAGGAAATGGCGGGCTTTTTATATGGTGAGTAAGCGAATTTACCCCCCGACTCGTGTTAGCGGATGGCCTTCTCAGCCCATGCGCCTTCCTTCTGAAATCGATTAGAGTCTGCGCATCACGTTAGTCCGGTCTTTGTTGTCGGCGCCGCACTGATAGCCCTGACACTTTTCATTCTGCTAAGCCAGGCTCTGCCACAGCGCACCACCTGAGCACCCCTTGAGAACGTGAATTATTCGAATGCCCGCGTGCTCAAATAGCGCAACCCGCTATCGCAAAGAATGGTTGCGATCTTCGCCTTCGGCCCCATTTCGCGCGCCACTTCAGCAGCGACATAAACATTCGCACCAGCGGACACCCCCACCAATAACCCCTCCTCCCGCGCTAAGCGCCGCGCCATTTCATAGGCGTCATCGTCGGCGATCACCCGCACCTCGTCGATGACCTCGCGATTGAGGATCTGCGGCACAAAACCGGCGCCAATGCCCTCGATATAGCTAAACCCCGGTTCGCCCCCCGACAACACCGGAGACCCCGCCGGTTCGACGGCGATTACCCGCACGTTGGGCAACGCCTCCTTGAGCACTTCGCCGATGCCTGTCACCGAACCGCCCGTGCCCACGCCAGCGACGAGCGCGTCTACCTCGCCGTCGAGTTGCTCGAGGATTTCACGGCCCGTCGTGCGGCGGTGCACATCGGGATTGGCGGCATTCATAAACTGCTGCGGCAAAAAATATTCCGGGTTTTCATTTTTCAACTCTATCGCCTTGTCTATCGCCCCGCGCATCCCATCCGCTGCCGGCGTCAACACCACATCCGCACCATAGGCCTGCATCTGCAGACGACGCTCACGGCTGGCGGTGTCAAACATTGTGACGATCATTTTATACCCCTTGTAGGCGGCAATCATCGCTAGACCAATCCCGGTATTACCGCTGGTCGGCTCGACGATCGTGCCACCGGGCTTGAGCAACCCTTGTTCTTCGGCAGCCTCGACCATCGCCCGGGCGATACGGTCTTTGACGCTGCCGCCGGGATTAACCGCCTCCAGTTTGCCCCAAACCTGGGCTCCGCCCTGCTCCACGACTCGACCAAGCCGAACGATCGGCGTAGCCCCGATTAGCTCCAGCACATTATTGGCGCGCTTCATTGGCTTCCTTTCATCTCACCTAGCGGCAAGTTCTTCTATGCGACGTTTGAGCCCTGCGGCCTGTTGCGGATTCAACGACCCGCCCTGGAGAAAAAGGCGATAATTCACCAGCGCGGCTTCGATGCGATTTTGTGCTTCGAGCGCTTGGCCCAAACCGTAATAAAAAATCACTTCGTGCGGCAACTCACGCAAGCCTCGGCTCCAGACTTCGATCGCCGCCTGCAACGCCCCCCGCTCAAGGTGCAGGTCCCCGAGGTTGCGATAGCTCTCGGCATGGTCCGGGCGTTCGCGCAATACCTGCTCAAACGCGGCGCCGGCCTCCGCCCACCGTCCTTGATCGCGGTAGAGATTGCCCAAGTTATACCGCGCCTCGACAAGCGCCGGGTCCAATGCGAGTGCCCGCGCATACATTTCCGCCGCCGCCGCCTCATGTCCCTGCTTCTTTTTTACAAGCCCCAAGCGCCGCCAAAGCTCAGCCTCTTCAGGTCTAATGCGCAAAGCCGACCGCAATAGATCCTCAGCAGCCGTCAACTTGCGCAAATCCTGATATAGAGCGGCTAGATTAATCTGGGCCGGCAGGTAGTTAGGATCGAGTTCAAGGCAGCGCCCATAGGCTTCTAACGCGGCGTCGGCTTGCCCCAACATGATCAACACCCTGCCGCGATTGTAGTGCACTTCGATCGCATCCAGGGCCAGTGCAAGCGCGCGGTCATAACTGGCCAACGCCGCCTGGATCTGCCCGCTTTGTTCCAATGCACCGCCGAGATGCAAATGAGTCCGGTACATCTGCGGTGCCTTTTGCGCCGCATCGGACCATAGGCTCAATTCATCCCGCCACACGAGACTGCGCGCATGCGTCAACAAAGCGCAGATCGCCAACAGGGCCACTACAAGCACCACCCGCCCACCGCGCCATACCCCACCAACACCCCACCCGACCCCTACCGCTAGGAAAGCCAGCGGCAAATAGAGTCGATGCTCGTTGACCAACACATTGAGCGGCACCAATGACGAGGGCAATAGCGGCAAGATGGCCCAACTGCCCAGCAACAAAACCAGTGGCCGACGCCGGGCGAACCAAATTGCCGAGGCGATCGCAGCTATGCCCAATACGACGGGCACATCACCCAAGGCCCGGGCTGTCGAAAAGGGGTGCTCAACAGTCAACCGCACAGGGGCGATAAGCAGATGCACATAGTAGACCGCGGCTTTAGCCTGGGTCGCCAATTGCTCAACTGCTCCGCGCACCGGGTGGCCGAGCGAGCTACCGAGCCAACTTTGCGCCAGAGCGAGATAGCCAACAACCACCCCCCAATACGGCAGATAATAAAAGACGTAGCGCTCGCCCCGCGCCTGCCGATGCCCCCACCGCTCATAGACCAGTAGTGCAACCGGCAATACAACAGTAACCGACTTGCTCAGCAAAGCGCAGGAAAAAGCGATTAAGGAAAGTAGCCAAAATCGCCGTCCTGCCCCTTGCCGCCAGAGCAAATACCCCAACAGGGCCGCCAAATAAAAAAACGCCGCCTGGCTCTCCGAGCGACTGCTGATATAGTTGACCGGCTCGGTCGTAATGGGATGCAGGCCAAAGAGCAATGCAGCAAATAAAGCCGCCGGCCAATGGCCGTGCAATCTGCGCCCCAGCAGATATACCAACAGCGCGCAAGCAAGATGCAATAGCCAATTGCCGATATGGTAGCCGGCAAGTCCATATCCGCCGCTAGCGTAGTTGAGCGCATAACTAACCAACAACAATGGCCGATACATGGCCCGCTCGGGCATCGACGAAAATAGGCTCGGATCGACAAAAAATTCCGGCACCCGCGCCAACGAGCGGATATGGGGATTTTCGACAATCGAATGAAAATCGTCGTAGTGGAAGCTATTGGCAAAAGAGGCGTGATACACCACCCCCAGAGCCACGCTCAAAACCACTAAAGCAATCGAAGTCTCGCGATGCACGGACACTACCTAAAAAAAGCGGGCAGCACGAAGCCGCCCGCAATGAAAATTCCCGATTAAAAGCTCACCTACCGCCGGCTATTGCCGGGACGATAGAGACATTGTCGCCGTCGTTGAGCGGCGTATCTTTTCCGTCGAGAAAGCGTATGTCCTCTTCATTGACGAAAATATTGACATAACGACGGATTTCACCCCCCTCGTCGAGCAATTTTTCAGCAATACCGGCATAGGAACTCTCGAGGCTATCGACCAGTTCGCCGACCGTTGCCGCATCGATCTCCACTTCAGATTCGTTGTTGGTCAATTTGCGCAGTGGTGTGGGAATATTGACGGTTATAGGCATTTTATCCTCCTCATTGGGATGTAGTGTTAAGCGCTTTTATTTGTTGTTTTGCACGTGCGGCAAGAGGCGATTCTCCGCCTATTTTCGCGACATTTCCATAGGCTTGAAGGGCTTTGTCCGGCTGCTGTAAATCCCGGTATAGGTTGCCTAAATTAAACCAAGTATCGATCGATTCAGGTTCGAGAAACAATGCCCTGCGATACGCCGCTTCGGCCTGCGCGACTTGCCCCAAAGCCCTGAGTGCCACCCCCTGCGTGGTCCAAATAGCGGCATCCTCCGCCAAGGCCAACGCCTGTTCGCCATAGACTCTCGCCCGCTCCGCATCGCCGGCAAATTGCAAGGCGATAAGGGCTAGTTTTTTTTGCGCTAGTCCCCCAGTGTCCGCAAAATCCAGCGCCCGCAACAACTCAACCTCGGCTTGGCGCCACTGCCCTTGCCGCAACAGCAAATCCGCCAAGTTCAATCGAGCCTGAATTATGTCGGGAGACACCGCCAATAGGGCGCGAAACTGATGCTCAGCCTCGGGCAAACGGTGCTGCTTTTTGTAGAGCACGCCCAAGTTGTTGCGGGTCGCCGCGTGCTGCGGTCTGAGCGCCAATGCGCGTAAATACGCCTTTTCCGCATCGGGCAACTGCCCCTTTTTCTCCAGGGCGTCTGCCCGCCGCAAGTGCGGCCTGAGCATCGCCGGCGCCTTAGCCGCGGCATCATTCCACAGCGTTAATTCATCGCTCCACACCTGACCGCGTTGCAATGTCAAAATGGCCAATAACATAGTATACATAGCCAATCCGCTTAGAGCCAGCCTATGCCTACGGCCAATTAACCACCTAAAAAACCAAGCCAGCAGCAGACACCACCCCACCATCGCAAGATAAAGGCGGTGTTCGTTAACAAGAACAATCAGCGGTATGGCAAACGTCGGCACGAGTACGATCATCGCCCAAGCGGTTGCAAAAACGGGTGGCCGCCACTGCGAGTGCCAAAGCACCCAGGCCAGCGAACACAAGCAGATAACCGGTAAAAATACCACTGGTTCGTATAAGGTGTATGAGGGGAAAAACTGGTGCTCGACGTTTAAGTTGACAGGAACTACACCAATATAGAGATAGTATACCGCCGCCTTGATTTGCGTATAAAACTGCACATCGATGGCACGGACCGGCACCCCAAGAGCTTTGCCGAGGAATTGTCGCGTGAAAAAAATGTATAACAGCCCCAACCCGACAAAGGGCAAATAACGAACCCACCGCCGCAACGGATCTCGGCCAGCCAGCCAATCGCACAGCGGCAACACCACCATAAGGACCACGGCCACCGACTTGCTGAGCATCGCCATTGCACCACACGATACGGCCACCCCGTACCAGCCCCAAGACCGCGACACTCCATGCCGCGCATAGGCCCAGCAGGCGGCAATGAAAAAAAACGCCATCAACGCCTCCGACCGGCTGCTGGCATAATGCACGACTTCCGAATTGAGCGGGTGCGCGGCGAATAACAATGCCGCAGCGAAGGCGGAGCAATTCCCAACACCCAACTCACGTGCCAAAAACAATAGCAGAATCGCATTGGCCGCGTGCAATAAACCATTTATAAAATGGTAGCCGGCCGGATCGAGCCCGCCGAGCATATAATTGACCCCATAGGTGAGCAAAAGAAGGGGTCGGTACATCGCCTGGTGGGGATCGACCGAAAATAAGCTGGGGTCACTAAAAAAGGCGGGGAAGTTACTTGCTTGGCGAATATGGGGATTGTGGACGATCGAATGAAAATCGTCGTAGTGGAACCCATTTCCCAGTGCGTTGTAGTAAAGGGCGCATACCAACGCCAGCAGCAGAGTGACCTGGCGCCGGGTGCTCAGCATCAGCCCCGCGCTTAATCCACTATTTCAACGCCCGTTTCGGCATAACCCGAGCCGTCCCAGGCAAAACATTTATGGGCATTGATTTGCCGTTTCGCGCCCGTGTCTTCCCCATCGGCCGAAACGACCAGATAGAGTGCGTCGGGATCGTCCGGCTCCTCACCCGCTTCGCGGCGGTTGAATATCCAGGTGCGCCTTTCGTCCTCTTCGGAGAAATAGGCCTCACAATCGATATGCGAATGATAGAAACCCGAGACCCTTCCACCGGCCTTTTCAGCCTCTTCGCTGATGCGCATCTGCTCGACTGGGTCGATCAAATAAGCCGTTCGCGCGTCCCGGGGATAGCGCTCAGGGTCCTCTTCGTGTCGCCGCTGCTGTATATTCTCACAGACATGGACCACACAAATCCCCCCTTCAGCCCCCTCCGATAATATGCCGCAACACTCGTGCGGATATTCCTCAAGGACCTGGGCGTAAATTCGTCCGACATCGTTCCGTGCGATGCGCAGCATCTAACTATCCTTTTTGTTTGCGGCCCCCTCAAGGGCCATCCGCCACATAGGCGTACTCATATACTTATCGCCGCCGTCGCAGAAAACAGTGACCACAACCCCCTCTTCAAGCTGGCGGGCAACCTCTATCGCCGCCCAGTACGCCCCGCCCGAAGATTGCCCGACGAGAACGCCCTGCTCGACGGGAAGCCGCAACGAGACATCGTAGGCATCTTCGGTATCGACCGGAACCTTGTGATCGAGAAAGGCCTCATCGTAGATCCCGGGCACAATCGAACTGTCCATATGCTTGAGCCCCTCAATCCCGTGAAAGGCATCTGCTGGCTCGGCCGCGACGACCTGAATCGCTGGATTGAACGACTTTAGCCCGCGCCCGGTGCCCATCAGGGTTCCACTAGTGCCAATGGTCGCTACAAAATGGGTGATGCGCCCATCTGTCTGCTGCCATATTTCAGGGGCCGTCGTATCTCGATGGGCAAACCAGTTAGCGTCGTTGTTGTATTGATCGGGCTTGAAATAGCGGTCTGGATCAGCCTCGTAGATCTTGCGGGCTTCGAGTATCGCGCCGTCCGATAGCTCACCGGGGTCGGTATAGACGACCTCGGCTCCGTAGGCGGCGAGGACGGCCTTGCGCTCCTGGCTAACATTGGAGGGCATCGCCAACTTCACCCGATAGCCCTTCGCCGCGCCGATCATCGCATAGGCAATGCCGGTATTGCCCGAAGTCGAGTCGAGAATGATCTTGGCGGCGTTGAGCAAGCCTTGGCGCTCGCCATCCTCGATCATCCGCCGAGCAGGCCGATCCTTGACCGAGCCGCCTGGATTAAAAAATTCCAGTTTGGCATAGACCTCGACCCCTGACGGAATGGCCGAATCTCTTAGCCGCAAAAGTGGGGTATTACCGATCAGTTCTACCACCGATGGACTGAGTGCCGGTGGCCCGACGAGTCTGGGCTTCACCGCGTTTGCCCTCGCCATCAAACTTCCTCCGAGCCATTGCCAATCGCAACTTCTTCTGCGAATTCACTTAGCTTGCCCTCAAGTTCAGTCCGGCGCAATCCAACGCGCTGCCTTTCGGCCCGGCTCTCGCCTAGTCGTTGTCCCATCGCTTCGATCACGCTGCGGTAAACCTGCACACAAAGTTTGCCATTACTGCGCATCAAACGATCAAATGTCACCTTGCGCAACACGAGCAAATTACTATCGCACAAAGCGCTGACTGTAGCCGACCTCGGCTGGCCCGTAATCAAGCCCATTTCCCCTACCGGAGCTACCGGAGCAATACTAGCTAATAACATTTGTCCTTCATTATATACCCCTAATTGACCGCTGAGCAAAATATACATTTCATCGCTCCGACCATTGACTCGGCAGATGCACTCCCCACTGGCCACTCCGCGAAATGCACACGCTTGCAGTACCATATGGGTATGATCCGAGCCCAAACCGTAAAACATCGGTATTTTGCGGATAACTTTGAGTAATGCCCGCGCTTTATCGACCAAGGAGATTGCGCCCCACTACGAAGAAATTAGTCCTCAAATAGGCAATATTGGCGAATATTGCAATTATTTAATATATCGGCACGCCACAGAGTGTCAACCAGCGAAATAGCCTCTTGCTTGACACCTTTTCGGCCAGGGCTTACTTTTTCGCGTTTTCCACTCCTTTTTGCAATCCAACTTTTTCACCAGGTGTAACTTATGGAAGTTCCGATCGAAGCTTTGGGCGACTGGGAACGCACACACGACTGCGGAACCCTCAACGCCGCCCATATCGGCCAACGCGTACTGCTAATGGGCTGGGTCTGGCGCCGTCGCGACCACGGTGGCGTCATTTTCATTGACTTGCGCGACCGCTATGGCATTACACAGATCGTATTCAATCCACAACACGACTCCGCCGCACTACAAAAAGCCGACCAACTGCGCAGCGAATTTGTTATCGCCGTCCAGGGAGTGGTCGAATCCCGCCCCGAAGGAATGATTAATAGCAAACTGCCCACCGGGTCGATTGAGGTTAATTGCGACCAACTTAGAACCCTCAACGCCTCTCCAACCCCCCCCTTTCTCATCGAGGATGAAATCGACGCGGGAGAAGAAATCCGCCTCAAGTATCGCTATCTCGACCTGAGACGCCCGCGCATACAACAAAATCTCCTACTTAGGCACCAAGCCTATGGGGCTGTACGCAGCTTGCTGGGCGAGCAGAAATTCATCGAGGTCGAGACGCCGATTCTCACCAAAAGCACCCCCGAAGGCGCGCGGGATTATCTCGTGCCAAGCCGAGTCCACCCAGGCCACTTCTTTGCCCTACCACAATCGCCACAAACCTATAAACAGCTATTGATGATCGCCGGCTACGATCGCTACTTTCAAATAGTTAAGTGTTTCCGCGACGAAGACTTGCGCGCCGACCGTCAGCCCGAATTTACACAAATTGACATCGAAATGTCTTTTGTCCGCGAAGATCACGTTATGGAAGTTGCCGAAAAATTGACGCGTTCCCTCTTTGCCAAACTCGGTAAGATCAATTTACCCGATCCCTTTCCCCGGCTTACTTATCGCGAAGCGATGGATCGTTTTGGTTCGGACAAACCCGATATGCGCTTTGCGATTGAACTCGTAGACGCGACCGCCGGAGCGCGTGCATCCGAGTTCAAAGTCTTTCATTCAGTACTTGAGGATGGAGGTGAAGTAAAAGGCATTAATGCAAAGGGCTGCAATAGTTTTTCCAGAGGTAAAATCGATGGGTTAATCGCCTTTGCACAAGATCTTGGCGCCAAGGGGTTAAGCTGGATGAAACACACGGACAACGGGCTCGAATCCTCCATCGTTAAATTCTTTCCCGAAGCCGCGCAAATCGAATTAATCAAGGCCCTGGATTCTGAGCCTGGCGATTTACTGCTCTTTGTCGCCGACCAGCCCGCAATAGTTGCGCGCGTGCTCGGTGCATTGCGCCTCGAACTCGCGCAACGCCTTGAGTTAATACCGGCTGATTCATGGACGCCATTATGGGTTACCGAATTCCCCCTATTGGAGCGGGACGAAGAGGCCGGCCGCTTTACGGCAATGCACCACCCTTTCACTTCGCCGATGGAAGAAGACCTGCCCCTAATAGACAGCGACCCCGGCGCGGTCAGGGCCAGGGCTTACGACTTGGTGCTCAACGGCAATGAAATCGCCGGCGGCAGTGTGCGGATTTTCCAACGCCCGGTGCAAGCACGTCTTTTTGAATTACTGGCCATCGGTAAAGAAGAAGCCGAAGCCAAATTCGGTTTTCTGCTTGAGGCCTTGGAATACGGAGCTCCCCCCCACGGCGGTATTGCCTTTGGTTTTGACCGGTTAATTGCCCTGCTGACAGGCGAGGATTCGATCCGCGATATAATCGCTTTTCCCAAGACCAATAAAGCCGGCGGTCTAATGGAAAACTCACCCTCTGCCGTCGATAATACCCAATTGCGCGATTTGGGCATTCGCTTGGCTTAATGAATGCATCTTAACTCTTTGACAGGGCAGATTTTCTGCTTGACATCCCATATGGGCCGTATTACCTTTTCACCTGAGTTCAACCCGTATATATTATATGTTAACAGTTGCGTAGAATAGTTGCGTGAAATTACACAACCACCGAATTGATCTAGCAAGCGGAGGTACTATTTAATGAGCCGTTTTTCCACATTGAGAAGCCTGGGCATCGCCCTGGCGGCCGTAGCCCTTCCCCTCGTGGCCGGCTGTGGTGGCGTGTCCCAAGAGGAAACGGACGCCTTGGAGAAACAGCGCCAGACCACGGTGGCCGCCGAACAGAAGGTAAGCGAGCTAAAGGCTGACAAAGCTCGTTTAGAACGCAAGCTCGCTGAGCGGCAAGCCACTAAGAAAGCGCTAGAAGACAAACTTGCAGCAACCGAGCGGAACCTCGCCAACTAGGCCTTAAGATTGAGAAAGGGTTTGACCATGAAGAAGTTGTTTGTTGGCGGGTTGGCTCTGGCGTTATTGCTGACTGTGAGCGAGAATGCCGCCGCACAAGAAGAGAAGAAGATGACGCGCGAGGACTACATAGCGCAGATGGCCGATTTAACCGATCGCGAGATGAAAGCCAACGCTGAAATCGCCGAGACCGACGAACAAATCGCCATCCTCAAGCAGCAGATCGCCGAGACCGAGATGGCTAGTGACGATCTCAATGCTCAGATCCTCGCCGCTGTTTCCGCTTCCTCGGCTGAAGCCAAAAGTTTCGGCAAAAACCTCGACAGTATCACCGACCAGCTCGAAGGCTTACTGGCACTAGCCCCCGAGGTTTTGATCCAGCGCCGCGGTGAAATTAAAGCACTTGCCGCGCAGGTCGAAGACCTCAAGCAAGATAAAATCTCCGCCTTGCCAGAGATGGCCGACAAGCTGGCCAATATTGACAAAATACTGGCCCAGCTGACTGCCCGTGTAGCACAGCCGGTGACCATCGATTATACCGTCTCACGGGGCGACAATCTTTGGAGCATCGCCAAACAGGATAAAGTCTACGCCGACCCGTATATGTGGCCTCGCCTTTATCGGGCCAACAAGGACCAAATACAGGATCCAGATATGATCTATCCCGATCAGACCCTGGCCGTTCCATTTGGTGTCGCCGAAAACCAACACCTGGTGACTCGTGGTGATTTCCTCTTTAAGATCGCCGCACAGGTCTACAATGACGCGGGCAAGTGGCACAAAATTTACGAGGCCAATAAGCAACAGATCGTTGAGCCGCACTTGATCTTTCCTGCTCAAGTCCTCGAAATTCCGAGTAATTAACTACTTGATTTAAAGATAGTTCATAGCTAAAAAGGGGTTTAATTCTTCTCAATCGGAAGGATTTAAACCCCTTTTTGCATTTACCGGTACTCAAAAATATTAATGAAGGACATCTCCCTAACAGGTGTTGATCGACTCTTCCTATTTGGACAAAACGATCAACATCTTGCGCAAATAGAAAAGAAATACGGCGTCAGCTTGGTTGCCCGCGGAGACAAACTCATCCTCAATGGACCAGATGCTGCCGTAGGTGAAGCCGACGGCCTCTTGTCCCACCTTGTCGAACGCATAAGGCGGGGTCCAGCGATCGAAGAGGCTGAATTAAGCGAATTGATCCAGCAAAGCCCAGCCCCACCGGAATACGACCAGATTATCGACGGCAAACATGTCGCCAATACCTACAAAACCATCATTCGCGCCCGTACCGCCGGCCAAGCCGAATACCTAAAAGCGATAGATACCAACGACATAGTCTTTGGCATAGGCCCCGCCGGCACCGGTAAAACCTACCTGGCCGTGGCTATGGCCGTGGCCGCCCTGCGCCAGAAGCAGGTCTCCAGGATTATACTCGCCCGGCCCGCGGTCGAAGCCGGCGAAAAACTAGGGTTCCTGCCGGGGTCATTCGAAGATAAAGTCGACCCTTACCTGCGCCCATTATACGATGCCCTACAAGATTTAATGGAACCCGAACGGTTGCGGCGGATGCAAGAGATGAAGATTGTCGAGGTCGTGCCATTGGCCTATATGCGCGGACGAACGCTAAACGATTCGTTTATCATTTTAGATGAAGCACAAAACACCACTCCACAACAGATGAAGATGTTTTTGACTCGGCTCGGTAGCCACTCAAAGGCGGTTGTTACCGGTGATATAACACAAACCGACCTGGACGATAACCAGCCTTCCGGATTGGTTGTGGCACCGAAAATTCTGACGAAAATTCCTCGATTGTCCTTCGTCCGACTAACCGAACGCGATGTCGTCCGCAATCCATTGGTACAAAAAATCATCAAAGCCTATGAGAGCTACGAGGAAACCGACAGGGATCCCGAC
>DQLG01000017.1 GCA_015660315.1 Candidatus Latescibacterota bacterium | reverse complement strand
GTCGCGACGCGACTCGGCGGCTTGGAGAAAGCGCACCGTATGATCATCGAAGGTGTGGCGGGCACGCAAGCGGGCAGGCAGCCGGAGGATATCGTGGAGGCGGTACGGCAGGTCGCTGTTTAAATAACGGTTCGGGATAGAAGTGCTCTGTTGGAGTTGGATACTCCGGTGGGGCGCTGTCTGTTTTGTCTAAATCACCGTCCACACCCCCGCCAAACACAAACCCACCCCCACCATGACCTGCCAGGTCACCTTCTCCTTCAAAAAGACCACCGCCATCGCCATGCCAAAAAGCGGTGAGATCGAACTCAGCGTCACAACCTTGGCGACGCCGATCTCACCGATGGCGTAGATGAAGAGATAGGCGGATAACCCCATGCCGAGCGCGCCGGAGAAGCCGACGACGGCGAAGCTCTTAAGGCTGACGCCGCGCAGCGTCTCCTGACTGCTGGGCCGGACGCGCGCCAAGTAGACTATCAGTGCGATCAGCGGCATGCGTGTGGCGTTGGCGTGCACGATATCCATGTTGGCTGTGGCGGGTTTGAGCAAGGTGGCGGATAGGCCCCACAATACGGCCGCGAAGAGCGCGACCAGGATTCCGCGCCGCAGGTGCGCCGAATCCTGTGGCGCGTTTTTTTGATCCTTAAGCGAGAGAAAGTACACCCCCCCGACGACCAACAAGCTGCCTAGCAGGAGCGTGGTTTGCAGGGGATTGCCCAGCAGTAAGGCCTCCCAGGCTATCGTCGTCAGTGGGAAGACGCCGGTCAACGCCATGGTGCGCGAGATGCCGATCTCCTTGATCGATATCATGTAGAGCGTATCGCCGACGGCGATGCCGATGGTGAAGGAGGCGACGAGCAAGGCCCAGTCCCGCCAGGGGACCAGCGCCAAATCGGAAAGGGGGGCCGGGTGAAAAGGGACGATGCACCAAAAGAGCGCGCCGGCGACACCGCAGCGGATGACGTTCATCGCCGCCGGGGTGACCTGGTGCGATTGGCTGCGCAGGATCATACCGCTGAACGCCCACAAAAAGGCGCAGCACAACGACGCCAGTTCGGGCGGAGAGAAACCGTACAATAAATCTACCGGTCGCTAAAAGCGGCCGTGGTGCGATTCGGCCGGGGCTTGGTACTCCACGTTGAGATGTGGCGTTGCGAGTAGCTTGTGGTCTTCGACCTTGGAGGTCAGGCAGCTTTCGAGCGCGCCGCTGACGATAAGCGTGCGCTCGGCGGGGAAGGGCGCTTTGCCCGTCTCTATCATTTCCCATATTTTGGCGACCAGACAGGCCGAGTAAGTGACATTGGGTACCGGCGTGAGAAAGAATTGCGTCGAGACCGGGTCGGGTTCGCCTTCGATTTTGCAGGCGAAGGTGAAGTCGCGGATCGCGCCGTTGAGCATTAACAGGGTCGTCTTGAGACCGTCGTTGTGCTCGATAAAATAGGCGGCCGGTTTTTCGACCAGGCCGGGCAACTCGCCATTGCCCAACAGATCCTGGGTGCGGCCGTCTTCGTCGGTTTTGCCGCAGGGCGAGTCGCTGCGCGAGAGCGCGGATTCGAGCAATTCTAATGAGTAGCGACCCTCTTCGCCGGCTTTCCATACCGCGTCGCCCTCGATCATCTGCACCGACTTGACGCCGGTCTCGCCGCCGGCGCGGCGTTCGATCATGCACTGCATGGCCTCGAGCGCGTGATAGTCCATCGGGTCGGAGCCGCCGCAGCCGACCATCAACGCTTCTTCGATCTTACTGCCCAAGGGCAATTCGACATCGGGCAGGCGGTAGGTGACCGGCAATGAGCTGCCGGCCAGGATCGGGAAGTCGAGTCGGTGGCCGTCGTCGACCATTTCTTTGGCTTTGTCGAAGCTATAAGAGAGGTGTTTGTCGTTGTAGACGGGCACGGTGCGGCCGTCGGCTTCGAAGACCTCGACGCACTCTTTGAAAAATTCGTAGCGCGGATAGAGCTTCTGGCCCTTTTCGTTGTCGGGGTATTCGCCGTGTTCGCCGATGATCAGCACCGCGTCGCAGGCCAACTCGTCGCCGCCACAGCGCAGGGCTTCGGCGATGGTGGGGTAGACCTTGCCGCCGAATTCGCGCGCGCGGTCCTCGCTCTGGTCGCCTTCGGGTTTTTGGTCGACGTAGATCGAGACGAGCTGGCAGTCGGGGCGGTTCCACTTGCCGCCGTAGGGATAACCGACGAAGAAGCGGTCGGCGAAGTGCTGGGCGTGCGAGAGGTAGCGATAGATGGTGGCGATGACGGCGATGCGTTTGGTGGCCATGGATCAAGTTCTCCAGAACGTGGGTTCTTCGGTGGACTGGTAGGCGATCTTCAGGTGTGGGGTCTCGACTTTAACTTGCTCTTGGTGCAGGCTGTCGACGCCGCCGATGACCAAGCCGGAGGTGAGCAAGGTGCGCTCGATCGGATAGGTCGCTTTGCCGGTCAGGAACATCTGTTCGACATTGTTGACCAACGGGCTAAAGAAGTTGGCGAGCGTGGCACGGGCCGGCGGCATGGGTAAATACATCTGGGTTGAGAAGGGCTCGTTCTGGCCTTTGATGCGGGCGGCGAAGTTGAAGTCCTCGACCAGGCCGCTCATCAAGAGCATCGTCGAGAGCAGGCCGTCTTCGTGCTCGTATTGGTAGGCGACGGGGTTTTTGACCAGCTCTTTCATTTCGTCGATGCTCGGGAAGGGGTTGTTGAAACCCGGACGGGCTGGTTTGAGCGTGTGGCTGCGGCAGAGATTCGCTGTAAAGAGTTCGCGCGACCAGACGCCGTCGGCGTGGGCCTGCCAAAACTTTTCGTCGCGATAGGCCTGGACCCATTTGACCCCGGACTCGCCGCCCTTGCGCCGCTCGACCATGCACTGCAGCGTCTCCAGCCCGTGGAAGTCGTAGCTGTCGACGCCGCCATAACAGACGCTGAGGGCCTCTTCGACCTCAACGCCAGACGGAAACTCTACCGAGGGCGTGCGCCAAGTGACCGGCAGTGAGGACCCAGCCATAAAGGCGAAGTCGAGCTCCTGCGAGATATCGTACATTTCTTGGCACCAGTCCCAATTCCACGAGAGGTGTTTGTCGTTGAAGACGGGTGCGGTTTTGCCGGTGGTGCGGTATACCGAGGCGATCTGCTTGAATAGCTCGTAGCGCGGATAGAGGTGCTGGCCTTTTTCGTTGCGGTTGTAGCTGCCGTGCTCGGCGACAAGCAATACGCCGTCGACGGCCAGGTCTGAGCCGCCCAAGGTCAGCGCATCGGCGATGGTGGGGTAGATCGTCATTTGCGGGAAGCGCGCTTCCCGGTCACGGCTTAGGTCGGGTCGGTCGGCCTCGGGGTCGGGATCGACCTGGTCGACGTAGAGCGAGACGAGATCCATCTCGGGCCGGTGGTGGCGGCCGTTCCAGCCATAGCCTTCCAAGAAGCGGTCGACGATATGCTGGGTGTGCGAGAATTTGTGATAGACGGTGGTGATCGCGGCGATTTTGGGGCGGTCGGCCATGGTTTGTTCCCGGAGGCGTGGTCGGTTGTTTCGAGTTTGGGCAGCTAAGATAGGAGAAGGGGAACCGGGGGGCAAATGCGATGGGTGCGGTGGAGTGCTACGAGTGTTTGGGTGTAAAGACTTTCGCCATGCGCAATAAGGATTCTCCCGATCCCTCGACTGAAATAAGCCCGGACTGAATCGCTTCTTTGAGATTTAATTCACCCTCGACTACGCGCAAGAAATCTTCATCGGATGCTTTGAGCAAGAGGTCTGGGTTCGGCGCGGTGCCCTCGAAATTCGCCAGCGCACCGTCCTTGACCACGGCGTAGTGCGGATAGCCGCCGATTTCGAAGGCGTAGGTCGCGCTAAGGCCTGCAGCCTCTTGCGGGTTAAAGCGCGCTTTTAGGGCGACGTGGTTCCACTGCGGCTGCCAATGATCTTTTTGTCGGGGGGCAGCCAGCAGCTCGAGGCCCCAATGCGCGAGCGCGGCGACGGTCGGTTCTAGGGCGCGACCGCGGGCGGTGAGCTGATAGGACTTCACCGAGGAAGGCGGGGGTTGCTTGATACTTTCGATGAGTCCGGCAGATTCTAAGTCTTTGAGGCGGGCGGCGAGCAGGTTGCTGCCGATGCCGTCTAGGCTTTCTTGCAGGTCTTTGTAGCGGCGCGGCCCACCGAGCAGATCGCGCACGATAAGCAGAGTCCAACGCTCTCCCACTATATCTAAAGCACGCGCTATGGAGCAATATTGCTGATAGGATCGTTTTTTGCCCATCGTCCACTTTAAAAATATATAGTAA
Organism: Candidatus Latescibacterota bacterium; assembly: GCA_015660315.1. Taxonomy (GTDB): domain Bacteria; phylum Latescibacterota; class UBA2968; order UBA8231; family UBA8231. Next base: position 11,946 of record DQLG01000017.1, on the reverse strand, counting down.
TCAGTATATCTAAATATAGTAAAAAAAATAAACATGCTTGTCAAACTAAGCTATAAGGAGCTCAAAGATGGCGGACCGAACCTTAAAAAACGGCCTCGTAGGCAATGCTATCTTCTATTTTATCATGGGTTTAACGCTAGTTGTAGCCTATTTGTAGGTGGTTTATTAGTTTAGTCCTGCGCGAGTGTTTTAATCATCAACGCAACTTCTTTACTGCCGGCTTCAGTCTCCTGGCGGGCTGTCTCTTCAAAGCCGTAGCGCCGATGGAAACGCAGCGATTCTTCGTTGCTGGGCCGGATATTGACCTCGCACGCAAGTAAGGGTGCTACCCCTCGGGAGAAATTCGCCAGGTCCGCATAAAAGGCCTGGCCGAGACCCTGGCCGCGAGCCGGTGCAGCGACGACGATGCGGTCGATATATATAAAGCGCTCGTAGCGCTGGGTAAACCAGCGATAGTTGGGGCTGTCGTAATCGGCGCCGGGTGTCAGGCCGATAAGGAAGCCGACGAGGGCCTCGCTGTCGATAGCGACGCGGAAGTAGGTGGCCTCGCGTACAAAGCGTTCGAGCATGGCATCGGTCATGGCATTGACGTGCGGCACTTCGGGGTCGTTGAGATCGGGAATGGCCGATAGGTCTGCCGGGGTGATGTCGCGGATTTGCATGTTTATAGCTTATTGTGTTTTGCGCTTAATAATACGCGATGGACAGCACGAGTTAGCTCGACGTCGTTGAGCGCGGTATAACCGGCTTCGGCCAGGCCTTCGGTGAAGCGCGAGTTTCTGGCGTGTAGGCGCAGGCCTCGGAGAATCGGCTTAGCTGCGCAAGGGCTTCAGGCGTTGGCCGCACGTCGCGGGTACCTAGGTCGTGCAGGTAGCGGGCGGCGTGCTCGGTGGCTGAGCGGAGTATATGTTCATTGGGGAATTACCAACGTTTTAATTCTGCTGGCCCGCAGCGATCGCGTCTAATGTCTGCATCAGTGTGGGCACGAATGCAGACAGGGAAGGGTAGCGAGAGCGATTCTGTTCGTAGTCGTCGAGGGCCTCGACTATTGCCGGCAAATAATGAAACCCATACTGTTCGATATTGTGCTGCAATAGGCGCGCCGCGCTTTGTGGTTGCCCTGCGACCAAGGCGATGCGGATCTCGCAGGCGCGGATGATGTGCTCGGCGACGCAGGTCCGGTCTTCGTGGCCCATTTGGCCCGTCGCCGGTTCGGTGGTATATAGCGCGGCGAAACGCGTGATGGGCCCTTTGTGTCGCGGCGGTTCGAGCGCGTGGTTGACGAAGGAGTGGCCAAACTCGTGCATGGCGAGCTCGGCGAGCTGTTCGGGCCTGTCAAAACCGCAGCTCGCCTCTTCGGCGTCGACGGAGCGGAACGGGGCAAAGACATTGTAGGCTTCTAATTCGCCGTCACGGCGCACTTCGGGACTGAAGCTGTTGCCGCCGATGCTGAGCGGCGAGGGGATGAGATAGAATCCCTGTATGTCCTCGTCGCTACCGGCGCCGTAGTAGTCGGTGATTAGTTGTAGCCAGGCCGCGTCTGGTAAGCCCGCTTCGACTTCGCGAATAATGCCGTGGTAGAGGGGCTGGTGCGCGCGGTAGAAGTCGTCGAATTCGGCTTGCATGTAGAAATCGTCGATTAGATCGAGCAATTCATCGAGCGTTTTCTTGCCCTTCGCCGGGTCGCCTTCGCCGGCGTTGGCGTAGCGGGAATTGCGCAGGTCGGCGGTGAGCACTGCCTCGGGAAAGGCGGTACAGGTGACAGCCAGCTCGATCATTGAGTCCCACCAGAAACCCTGCGCGTGCAACTGATTGGTTAGCAGTACGGCAGGGTGGTTTTTTAGGTGCGAGAAATGCTGCATGACCTCGCGGCGATAGGGTTGCGAGACGATGCCGGCATTCCAGTCTAGCGACCCGCGCTCGGTGAGATTGAGCAGACAGGTGACGACTTCGACGTTGCGGTCTATGCGGGTTTGCAGCATGGGCGCTATCTAACCCTGAAATAATGGAAAAAGAGAAAGAACAAAAAATACGTCGTGTAGATATTACTCGATATCGCGTTGCGGGTCTACGATGATGCCGGTGCCGGTTTCTTCGTAGACCCGCAAGTACGAGTTGTGGGCCAGGTAGCCGAGATAGTACTACTTGAGGAACATGGTGCTGTGTCCCTGGGAGCAGAATAGTTATATGTGTTAGCTAGTAGTTAAAATCATGCTCTTTCGAGGCATGTTAAGTCAAAGGGATTAGACCACGCCTTCAGGCCGGTTGCGCCGACGATCTCGAAACGGACCCAGCGCGCGTTGGGTCTGAGCGCGAAAGTCGCTGTCTCGAAGAGCTCGCTGTGTTGGTGGTACTCGGTGCCATGGCTGTCGCAGACTGCGGCGATGCGTTGTGCCGACGAGCAGGAGACGGTGGCTTCGACCTGGGTGCGCTCGGCGCCTTCTTCGTCCGTGCGGCGAAGCTGGATATCGCGAATCTCGGGACCAGTGCTGGCATAGGAGGCCCCGGCGACTAGCGCTTCGACAATGGCGTCGGCACTGCGCTCTTTGACGCGGACCCAGGTCCAGCCTTGGTAGGTGTCGCGGCGGTCGGCTTCTATGGCGTGCGAATCGTCGTCGGCCAAAGCGGGGTAGAGGCGGTTTTCCAGCTCCATCCAGTCGTCCCACTGCACGCTCGACTCGCCGCGCCCGGCGACGCGGCAGGTGGTGTTGAAGACCTCGATGCCGGCGAAGCCGGTGAGCGGTGCGGTATCGCGGTGGATATTGACCGAGCTCCAGTGGGGGTGCGCTAGAAAGACGGCGCCGCCCTGGCGGTTGACCTCGTCAATCACGTGTTGCGGCGGCATGTGTTGCGCGTCCATGTCTTTGCTGAGGTTGAGGCAGACAAAGTGGTGCTTCTGGCCGCCGAAGGGATTGTCGGGGTGCAGCTCAGCGCCTTGGATGAGCACGAAGTCATCGGGGGCTTTTACCGTGTTTATAAAGGTGATGTTGTGGTGGTCGGAGAGGCAGAGGTAGTCGTAGCCCTGGTTGACGTAGCCGTCGAGGCGGTCTTGTGGGGCGGCTTTGCCGTCTGAGTTGGTGGTGTGCGAGTGGAGATTGCCCTTGAGCCAGGTGTAGCCTTCGGCGTCGGGCAGGGCGAAGGGGTTCGTGATGGAGCCTGTGGGATGGTTTGACATGAGGTGGTCCTTTTGGTTGAGTGCCTACGGGCACTTTGAGGAGAGGCCCAATGTTATAAGTAAGATTAAATCGTATCCTTCAACCCCGGCGCGTATCCGATGCTATTGGCCATCTCAGGGCCTATGGGGAATTCTCCAACTCCGGCACGTGCCCGTGGTCATTCCAGTATTGCAATTGGCGAATGCCTTCGTCGGTTATAATCACTTTAGAAATGGCGGTGTTTTCGTGTAGGGCGCGTATCTCTATATCGCCTGATGTGTTAAAGAAGCTTTTGAAGACCTGGCTGTAGATGCCCCAATGGGCGAAGACGACGAAGGACTCATGTGCGGATGTGGCGATTTGTTCGATCAGCAGCTCTGCACGAACCCTGGTGTTGAGCAGGTGGTTATCGCTTTGGTCGAGTTTGGCGATGTTGGCCAGAGGGGTGAAATCGAGTTCGGCGTAGACGTCTTCGCGGCCCCAGTTTGACTCCATGGCACATTTGTTGAACATGACTTTTTTACCGCGTATTTGAGAAAGTTGGTACGTGTGGCAGGCGCGGGTCAGGGGGCTGACGAAAATAACATCGGGATGCAGGTCTTTGACGCGTGGGACTAGGGCGCGGGCTTGTTCTTCGCCAAGCGGGCTCAGGGGTGGGTTGAGGCCTGAGACGGTGCTGTCGATTTGGGACATGCTTTGGCCGTGGCGGATTAACCAGATGTATTTCATATGCAGTATTAAAGCGGTCCTTTCTTCGGTTATATGGCGTGCGGATGATACATATCACAGTAATCACTATTGTGCGGTGGCTGTATATTATAACAAGATATGCGAGGCGGGTCTTGAACTTTTTGCTTTTGCGCGAGAGACTGTGCGGGTGCAATTCCTTATCAAGCCCATAGAGGTGACTCTGATGCGCTATATCCTGATCAGCGGTCTGTTTGTCGCCTGTGGTGGCGGAATTTGCCGCCGGATTCGCCGAGCAAGACTCGTTGCCGCAAGGTTGTGACTTTTAGGCGTACGGTCAATCGCCGTATCGCCCGACGGCACCCCCTGAGTGTTTGGCGATGTTCGTTGGTGCCGGGTTTGCGGCACCGGTGTTATCCGTCTTGCTTCCTGCTTCCTAATTGCGAAACGAGCATGCCCACCAGCATCAGCCCGCACCCCACTAATCCGCGAAAAGGCATCTTTTCGTCCAGCAGGAGCCATCCGCCGAACGCGGCGAAGACCGTTTCCAGGCTGAGGATGATCGCCGCGTGGCTGACGGGCGCCTGGCGTTGAGCGACTACTTGTAAGGTATAGGCCACGCCCACCGAAAGTACCCCTCCGTAAAAAATCGGCAGGGCCGCGTCCAATAGCGGTTGCACAGCGATCGGCTCAGTAAAAAAGGCCAAACTGGTGCTCAGCAGCGAGCAGGTCAGAAATTGCAGGAAGGCCAGCGCCGCCCAATCGATCCGACGCGCGAGGCGGCCGATAAGCAATACATGGCCGGCCCAAAATAGCGCGCTGACCAGCACCAGGCCGTCGCCGTAGGCGATAGAAAAAGGTGGCTTGACGCTGAGCAGATAGAGGCCCAATGTTGCGGTTAAGGCCCCGATCCAAGTATTGCGGCCACTGTGCTGTCTGAACAACATCCCGAGTATCGGCACCAAGATCACATAGAGCCCGGTGATAAAGCCCGCCTTGCCCGCCGTGGTGTAGACCAGGCCGACCTGTTGCAGCGAGGAGCCGGCAAAGAGCAAAACACCGGCGAGCATGCTGCTAGGTGCGGCACGCCACAGGTGGGTTGCGAGCGATCCGGAGACGTTTCTCAGTACAAAGGGGATTAGCGGTAGGCAGCCGAGGGCAAAGCGCGCGGCATTGAAAGAATAGGGGCCGACATACTCCATACCGACGCGCTGGGCGACAAAGGCAAACCCCCAGATCAGGGCAGTGAGCAGCAGCAGCAGATCGGCGCGGAGCTTGGTGGAGTGCATGGTCTTGCTTAGAGCAGCGCGGGGCCAGCTTGTTGCCGGGCCATGGCGAAAATGATTAGGTTGACGCCGAATTGCAGGCTCGGCTCGCGGTTTTGTACTCCAGCATCGTCGATGCGCAGGTGCGCGGTTTTGCCCGACATATAGAGCAGGGAGGCGACGACATAGGTGTCGTTGCGTATTGCTCGTACGGGTTCGGCGAGTTCGGGGCGGCTTTCTTCTTCGGCAAAGAGTGGCGCGATGCAGAGGGTCCAGATCCAGAACCTCATAGTATTCCGACAGGTTTGGAATGTTTGGTCTCTAAGAAATGTTGTTAAGGGGCTGCGCGGCCACCTCCTCCGCTGGCCCACGTTTGGAGTAATAAAATACCGGCCGTGGTTACCCACTTCGCTGGACAATGGCTGGGTTAAGAAGTGGGTATCGACCATGTGCCAAGGGGTGTGAGGGCCAAGAACGCCTTCTAAGATTGTCTCCGGGATAAAGAGTAGCAAACGGGTCCGTAGAATACAAATGGACCTATATTAGGGGCCGGGAGTTTATGCGCAACGAATCCATCATATTTATAGCGATATTCGCGCTGGCCGCTGTGCTGCGCTTGGGCGATCTGGGCCAGGGCGAGAGCGACTTCGTGCCTTCGGGTGCATCGGGCGTAGAGGCCTATTACCATTTCCACCCCGACGAAGAAACGCTGGTGCGGGCGGCGCTGCGATTAGAGAGTCTTTTCGACCCGCCGCTGACCGCCTACGGGACCTTGCCGATGCTTTTGGGGCGCGGCGTGTTGGAAATAGTTGGGCTGTTCTACGACGGGCCGCTCGAAGTCGGCGGTGAAAGTCGTGCGTTGGTTATTCAGACGGTACGGCTCTTTTCGGCGCTGTGCTCGTTGGCGACGGTGATATTGGTCTTTGGCATCGGTCGCCGATTTTGGGGTATTGGAGTCGGCGCCTTGGCCGCTTTGTTTGTGGGCTTGGCACCCATCGCACTACAGCAGGCGCATTTTTTTACGGTAGATAGCCTGTTCACGCTATTGGCCTTGGCGGCGCTGGGCCTTGGGTTGCAGGCGGTAGCTACCCAGCGGCGCGGGTTGTTGGTGCTGACGGGCGTGTTGGTGGGTTTGGCGGGGGCGACGCGTTTGAATGGTTTGCTATTGGGCGCGATGGTGGCGTTGGCTTTTCTCCTGGGGCGCGACCTCGATTGGCGCGGCGTTGCGGTGCGGTTCAAGCGGCCCGATTTGTGGTTAGCGGGGTTGGCGGCGCTGGTGACCTTGCTCTTGCTGCAACCCTATTTGGTGACCCAGCCGGAGATTTTGCAACGCACGGATGTTTCAGACGATTTTGGCTATTCGTTGCAAGTCGCACGCGGCGAAGTGATGCGGCCCTGGTCGATGGTCGATATGCATACCGTGCCCTTTTTGCATTATTGGACCGATTTGTGGCCGCAGGCGGTTGGTTGGCCGCTGACCATTTTTTTTGCTGCTGGTTTTGCCTATGTGCTATGGCGCCGCGAATGGGCTGGGCTGGTGCTGACCTGTTGGTGCGCGAGCTACTTTATCACCATCGGCGGCTTGCATACCAAGCATGTGCGCTATCTCTTGCCGATGTTGCCTGGGCTGAGTTTGTTGGCGGCGGTGTTGGGGGTCGAGCTGTATCGGCGTTGGTCGTGGAAGGGCGGGTTGATCGCGGGCGGTGTTGCCTTGTACACGGTGGCCTACGGCCTCGCCTTCGCCGGTATTTATCGCGTCGAAGATAGCCGTATTCAGGCGGCGCGGTGGATTTTCGCCGAGGTGCCGAGCGGGCAGAATATTGGTGTGGAGACGGGCGGGTTTTCGATGCAGGGCTTGATCGATGGCCAGCGCTACGGCAAGCACTTTATCAATTCGAGCCGGCTGTTTAGCACGCGCGGTTATCTGACTTGCGCGACGGGGGTCGATTATTTGCGCGGGCAATTGTCCGAGGTGCACTACGTGGCGATCACCGATGTTAATCGATATCGACAATACGCGGCGGTAGCGGTGCTTTTTCCGGTGCTGCACGATTTTTATAGGAAACTTGTTGCCGGAGAATTGGGCTTCGCACCGTCGGCGCGTTTTAAGGTTTACCCGACATTTTTGGGCCTGCGTTTTGGTGACGACTCAGCCGAACCGTCCTTTTATGGCTATGACCATCCTGCGGTGCATCTCTTTGAGCGCACGAGCAGGTTTGACGTGGCCTGGGAGGAATGGAGGGCAGCGTTACTAGAAGATCCGCGCTGTGCCGACGGGGCGTTGGGCGGTTTAGCATCGGTGTTGCAACGCGAGGATTTAGATCGGGCAAAAGTGCTCTTGCAGGAGATTGAAACAGATTATCCGGATATGCGGCTAGCGGCGTTAGTCGCCGCAGGCCTGTATAGCGAGCTCGGCGAAAAAAAAGAGGAACAGTTGGCGTTGGCTCGTTATGTCTGGGGGTATGAGGACAAGTCGCACGCGGCACAATTACTGCCTTGGGCGGCCGGGGCGAGTTTGGTCGATTTGGGTCTGTTGGAATTGGCGCGTGTGGCGTTGGTCGATGGGGCGAACAAGCGGTCTTTTATGCGGCCAGTGGACAGAAAGACCCTGGCCAAGTCCTATACGTCAATTGCCCGCGGACTCGTTGACCAAGGGGAGCGGGCCTTGGGGGCGGAGGTGTATGAGATGGCCGCGTTGATCGAACCGCATTACGCCATTTACAATCTCTTGGCGAGGCTGGCCTATGAGAATGAGCAGTGGGCGAAGGCGCTGAGTTGGTGGGAGACTTCGCTGGAGCTGAACATTGATCAAGTACATATCTTGCGCTTGGCCGGGCAAATGGCCTACAATCTCGAACACTACCCCAGGGCGCTGCATCTATTGATGCGGGCGGTGGAATTGGATCCCAAGCTCAGCGCGGCGCAGAAGGCGCAGGACTACGCGGCGCTGGCGGTGGAGGCGCAGAAGGTGGGGGAGGTGGCGCGGGCGGCGCAATTGAGGGGGCGGGCGGTAGAATGAAATTACGACAGAAATACGTTGTGTGAATAGGCTGATTGACATCCTGTGAAAATGCATAGGATTATCGCCGAGGCTGTTTTGTGGCGCTCTATCTTCTCACGGCTACAGCCTGTGCGTTAAACGAATCTTCCACCGTCCATAGCCGCGAAGTGACTGGCCACAGCACGGCGAGATATACCATCCAGCCGATAAAAAGTGCTGATGCCAGACCGAGCAATTCTTGCACGAGGAAGACGGTCGCCAGCATCGCGCACATACCGCCGACGAAGACCGGCGCTTGTCGGCAGACGCCCCACAACGCTTTGCGCGCTTCGTATAGACCCGCTACGCCGACCAGTGGGAAAAAAGTCGCAAAACCTTGCAGCGATTCTTTCAGCACTAATAACAAGGCGACGACGGCGATGACGGTGGGCAGTTTGAGATAGATCGGCAGCGGGGTGCGATGATCGGGCTCGCGACGCGGCGGTTGTAAGAGGAATAGCAAGATGGCGATGCCGCCGATGCCACCTATTGCGAACCAGAAGGAGATCGGCGTGATCGGTATGGCGTATAAGAGCAATTTGCTAGTGCCGATGTAGAGCAGCAAGCCGAGGGCGATAGATGGCACAATTGGCAAGCGTTTATGTATTAATCGAATACTGTGATAGTAGATCAGCAGCACCGGCAGGGCCAGGATGTGCGTGGTGTTGATGGGGTTGCTTTGGCTGAGGGCGATGGTGGTGAAGGGGAAGGGCAGGCTCAGCGCTAGCGCTTTCCAGCGCGGGCGGGGCAGATAGGCGATGGATGCGACCTGGAGTGTGACGACCCCTAATAGCGCGAGGTCCCATAGGCCCATGTTAACGCCCGATGGGCAAGGGGCGGCCGGCGTATTTTTGTGTTAGCGCGAAGACGATGAGGTTGGAACCGAATTGTAGGCTGCGGTCGCGGCCGTCGGCGTTGAGATCACCCCAGAAATGGCTAATATTGAGATCGCTGAAAACGACGGCTAACCGGCCCCTTAGCTCGACACCCTCCAAGGCAAAGACATTGCCCTGGCGCGCACCGCTCAAAGGTGGGCCGTCGGGAAAATCGAAATAGGACGAATAGAGTGGGTGGGTCTTGGGCAGTTTGCGCCAGCGGGCCCCCTCTCTACCTAAGACCAATGGGTCCTTGATCAGCGCCTTGAATTGGCGGTCGAAGGGCGTGCCTATTATGCCGGCGCTCTGTCGCGGGTCCGATTCGAGTGGCAGAATGTCGTCGGCGAAAAGCAGACCGCCCTTTTTCAGATATTCGGCGAGATTTTTCTTCTCCATATCGTTGATTCGCATCACGCCGTCATAACCGGTCATATAGAGCATTAGCGCATCCATGATACGCCGGTTGTCCAGAGGCTCTTCGCGCCAGTTTAGCTTGACTTCGAGTTTGGCGGCGATCTTGGTAAATTGCACCAATTCTTGTGCGGCCAACGAAAGGTAGTCGCGCTCTTTGCGCGCGTCGTTGTAGTCGACCTGGATGACGGTGAAGGAAGCGTCTGATGTGGGCAGTGGGGTCGAGCGTTGGCGCGTGGGTTCGGGGATCGATAGGGTGGGGCGGTTTTCTTGCGCGAGGGCCGGGGCGCATAGGAGCGCGATGAGCAGTAGTGTGCGCATTAGCTGTTGGTCAATCATCATTTTGCGGCATCCTCGTGGTGTTGTGAGCACGGTTGACGGTGGAGGCACCGAGGGCCTGCGGTTCGGGGGGCTGCCTTTGGACAAAGCTAAGGTGCCCTATTGGCTTGCGAGAGGCCGGGTAAGCAGCGTGGCAGAGCCAACTTGACGGGCAGTGGGAGGGGGTCTAGTTCAACCGTAAGGGCTTTGGGAGGCATTGCCCTATGGTACGAATCTCCGGCTGGAAACTCCCAGTGCGATATATGCTCAAGAAAGGGTGTGGGGTGGGCTGCGTCAAGGTGAATTAAGGGGTTTGGGGGCGTGGCGATGTCAAATTTGATTTGGTGGGAAACCCTCTTAGTGCGCAGGCGTTAGAGAATATGGAGAACTAATTTGGCGTAGGTATTTCCAAAGGGGCATAGCGGTATTTTTAGCGCATTTTTCTAAATTTGAAGAAGATATTTAATTATTAATATTTGTCGTTGGCTGTTCCGGCGAGGATCCGGTTTCGACCGGCGTTTGGGACTCTGCGGTGAAGATGACGGTGTCTTAGCTGGTGGCGGCGCGCGAAAGTTATGCGGCGAATCTGACGGTTGACCGTCGAGGAGCGATCGTGGTTGCTGAGCAGACGGCAGGCGGTTATCGCGGGAAGTTGCCGCCGGGGCCTCCGGTCGAGCCGAAACCTGCTAAGACCGACCACGCGGTGTTGGCTGTGACCTTGGAAGAGAACAAACTGAAGTGGCGGGCGAATGGCTCGAAGAATTATCGCTTTAATTTCCAGCGCAGTTGCTTCTGCCTGCGCGACGATACGCGCGAGGCAGTGGTAGAGGTCGCGCGGCGATCTTCGCGGCGACCTATGCTGACGACGGTGCGGCCGGTGGATGCAGATCTCAATGATCGCTACGACACGGTTGACGAGCTTTTTGCGTTATTGGAAGAGGCCGTCGTTAGCGGGGGTGTGTTAAAGGCGGCTCCTATGCCAATTACTCTACGTTATCCAAGGCCCCGTTGCCGAGGTGGCTGGTATCGCCCATGGTCTCGACGCGCCAGCGGTCGCCCAGGTGGAAGACGAGGTTGTAGCTGGGATTGGGGACGGAGAAGTAGCGCGGCGCGGCGATCGGGAGCCCGAGTACGTGCTTGAAAATTACGGTCAGAACGCCGCCGTGCGTAACGACGGCGATCTGCTCCCCGTTGTGGTGCGTGCCGAGCGCGTCTAGGGCGGTCACGACCCGGTCGTGGAATTGGCGGTTGCTCTCGCCTTTGGGTATGGCGTAGTCGATATCTCCGGAAGTATGGGCGGCGTATTCTGCGGGGAAGCGCTCGGTGATGGTGGTCTTGTCTTCGCCCTGGAAGATGCCGTAGTTGCGTTCGCCTAGGGCCGGTTCGGATACAGTCGTCAGCCCGAGGGCCTTGACGGTAGGTGCGGCAGTGGCGTGTGTGCGCGGTAGATCGCTGGTGTAGAGGGCACTAATGGGCGAGTGCTGGCGCATGCGTTGAGCTAAGGCTTCGGCCTGGGCCAGGCCCTCCAGGGTCAGTGGGCTGTCCATCTGTCCCTGGTAGAGGCCCTTGGCGTTCCACTCGGTCTCGCCGTGGCGGATGAGGATAATACGCGTCATCAGCCGAGCTTGTTGGCGACTTGGATCAACGCCTGCATAAAACCCACGCAGTGTGCGCGGCCTCGGTGGCCCCAGGGTGAGTCCTCGACGACATGCGGTACGTGGTCGGTGATCATAAAACCGTCGAAACCGACTTCTTTGAGGACTTGCACGACCTTGAAGGTGTCGACTTGACCGCAGTCGATAAAGGTTTCGTAGAAATCGTCTACTGGGCCGATGACATCGCGAAAGTGAATATAGATGATCTTGCCCTGGCTACCGAAATGGCGGATGGCGCGGATGACATTGTCGTGGCCGCCCATCTCCGACCAGCAGCCCATGCAGAAATCGAGGCCGTGGTGGGGGCTGTCGAAAGTGTCCATATTGCGTTTAAAATCGTCGAAAGAGCTGCAGATCCGGGCGATGCCGCCGAGCGTGGTGCGGGTGGGTGGGTCGTCTGGGTGTAGCGCCAATCGCACGTTGGCCTCTTCGGCCACTGGCAGGATGCGTTCGAGATACCAATTGTAGTTGTCCCACATCTCCTCGTGCGTGAAGACGCGGCCGTGTGTCAATTCTTTGGGGTCGTGTTCGACCAGGGTG
>DQLG01000544.1 GCA_015660315.1 Candidatus Latescibacterota bacterium | reverse complement strand
GCCCGGACCCCGGACACGCTCTTGCCCAAGGTGAATTGCTGGTTAGGAAAAGTGCCGATGGTAGACACCGAATTAAGCCCGCTCACCGACGAGTAGAATAGTTGGATCTCAGCCGTGCCCTGTAGATCGAAGTCCCGCACCGTGAAATCCAAATCGTAGGGATTTGCTTTCTCGCCGCTGCGCACGCCAGTATCGACGGTATCGGCCGCAGCCGGGTCGACGTGCACAATAATTGGCTTGTGCTTAATCGTCAGTGCACCGGGGCTGCGCGCGAAGACCGGCGGGTTTTTCTGGTCGTCGGCGACCAAGTAGATATAATACTGCCCGCTAATGGCCTGGGTGATCGCGGCGAAGAGTTTGGCCTTTAGCGCAGCCGACGGCTCATCCCAGGTGTAGGATCCGTTCTGGCCCTCAATAAAGTCATCGGTGCCACTGGCAAAGACCGACGAAATGTCGTTCTCGTCGGCGATCAGTGTGCTAAAAATGCGGACATCCTGCACCGAGGCGAGCGAGCTGTCGGGCGAAAAATAAAGCGAGGCCAACAGGTCGCCCCTCGACATATAGTCGTCGACATCGGTGAGGCTATAGACGATCGAATACGAGGTGCTGGCTTCGTCGCCGATACCGTCGGGCTGAGAGATCGAGACCGACGGCGAAGTGTTGGAGGTAACGATGTCAATGTCGGCACCGAGCATAAAGAAATCCCCGGCTACCACGAAAGTGACCTGAGAGGGACTAGTCGCAACCGTCACCGTACCACCTACCGCGGGGCTGGCCACCGCGTTAGTGGCCGAACTCGTCTTCACTGCCTGGAGATTCGTTGACGAATCGCTACCCAAGACATTGAGCTTGACCAACAGGCCTTTCTTATCGTCGTCATCGCCCCATTCGTTGGTGGTGGCAGTATCCTCGTTGAGTTTTCCTTCGAAGAATTTGTCCGAATCGCGCAGGCTCGTGCCGACGCTCTCCCAGTCACCGGCAAGAAAGCCGTCGCTGGTCCGCTTGCCCGTCGCCCCTAAGCCGCTACCGTCCGCGTTGTCGGCCGCATGCACGTAGATCGCGTTATTCGCAATGGTGGTGGAGAGATTCTGCGCATTGATGGGCGTGTAACTCAGGTCATACTGGAAAGCTCCCACCGGCACCGACCGGTCCTCGGAGGTGACGGCCCGGCCCAATGCTTTTATATAGGCATGGTGGTTGACATTGCTGATCCCGTGTACCCCGAGCCCCTCGCCGGTGCCGCCAGAAAATGCCAGATAGACACTGGTGTCGCTCGCCGCCTTGGCTAAGACGGGGGAACCGAGAAAGATATCCGTCGTGGCAATACCGTCCTCCGTCGCCAAGTCCGAATCATCATCGGCCACCTTTTCGGGCAAAGTCCAACTCGTGCCATTGTAAAAACCATAATAGATATCGTGCTCGCCCGCTCCTGCAGTGGCATTCCCGCCGACATACGAAAATCCAGCGCTGAAGGCGATATGCAATTCACCTTTGTCCGGCAGGCGTTCATCGACGACCGCCGCCACGCGGCCGGTCACCGTCCAGTCCAGGTCTATATTGTAATTCGCCGCATCTTCGTAGACCGGCGAGGTCGCCGTGCTCCACACCGCAGCGGCTGAAGCCTTGCTCCAGCCCGCGCTCGCGCCAATCGCGTTATCATAGGTGTATTTATTAAAGAAGACGGTCTCAAAACTGGCGTCGCCAAACTTGTAGACCGCGTAGATCTTGTCGGGCGAACTTTGTTTGTCGACCACCACCGTCGGGAAGAAGAAATGCGCCTCTTCCTCAATCGCCGCGGCCCCAACTTCGTCGGTGAAGTCGTCGATACCGGCCCCGTCGGTGTCCTGGTTCCAGCCCGTGCCGCCGACCGTCTTCCACGAATCAGCCAACAGCGTCTTATGCTCGACGGTGTTTCCCGTGTCATTGAAATAGGCGATATGCAGCACGTCGCCGGTGCCCATGTCGATATCCGGACCAGTGTGGCGCCCGGCGTCGGGCGAGATCCGCACCCCGCCACCGCTGCCGGTATTGGCCGTCGAACCGATCCCCACCATAGTGAAAGGCGTGGTTTCGCGGTCGACCTTCGCCAACATGATGTCGTCGGCGCCAGTGCCTTGGGTCGAGCCGCGTACATAGCTAATAAAAATATTGTCGCGTTGATCGATCGCCATGCGTGGGAAAGCCGTTGAACGACTGCCTACGGTCAACGTATCGTTGATAACGATCGAATTGTTCCCCGGCAGCCACGAGGCACCGCCGTTTTCCGAATAATTGAAATAGATATTGTCGGAATCGCCGCTGGTAAGGCTAAAATTGTCCGTATGGCCGTCCACCGAGTGGTTCATCGCATAGACCACCCGCGGGTTGCCACGACTATCCACTTCGATGTCCAATGTCGAAAAACCGCTGGTGCTGCCCGCCACATTTATAGTGATCAGATCGTAGCGCAGGGCACCCGAAACGCTAGCCGGCGAAGAAAAGGTCTTGCCCTTGTCCCCGCTGCGCGCGTAGCGAACATAGTAGATCGGCGTCGTCACCGGACTGACGGTTTCCTGAGAGATCCAGGCCATGTGGATCACCCCATCGGCGTCGACGGCCAGATCAGTCTGCAAGCCATCGACGTCAGTGCTCTCGACCTGCTTACTCTGTTCTATATTATGGAAGTGGCCGTAGACCGGATGCGTTGGGGTTGCGGCTTGATTGAGATCGGCGCGCACAGTGACTTGGCTACCCAGAACAAAGTTCTGCTGGGTCGTGCTGTCCTGGCTTGAGAAACCCACCGGGGTGCGATTCTCAAAGGTCGGCGGCGCGCCGTAAATCGCGGGTGCGAGCCATAACAACAGCAGCAACCCGATCG
>DQLG01000510.1 GCA_015660315.1 Candidatus Latescibacterota bacterium | reverse complement strand
GAATGAAGGCCTTGCCCTTATCTTCGGCCTTTGCTTGTTGCTCGATTATGGCCATCAGTTCGTCGGTAATTTCGACGCCGGGAATATTGCCCTTGTGGAAGTAGCGGGCTGCTGGGGCGGAGAGCACGTAGACATTGGCGATGACCGGCACTTTGAGATCGCGCATTGCCATGTATTTGAGTAGTTCGTCCTGCTTGCGGGCGTCGTAACCAATTTGGCTGACGGCGAAGCCGGCACCCGTTTCGATTTTTTTCGCCAGCTTGAAATACTGGGGCATGACCTCGCGCTCGTAGCGCTTATGGTTGTTAATCGCGACACCCAAGTAAAAGGCGGTCGACTCCATGCGACGGGTCTTGTTGCCTTTTTTCATCTTAAGCCCGGCGTTCATATCAGCGAACATCTCGAGCAGGCCGACCGAATCGAGGTCGAAAACCCCGCCCGCAGTGCCTTGGTAGCCGCTGATGGGGTAGTCGCCGGAAAGCGCGAGGATATTGTTGAACCCCTCGCTGGCTAATTGCCAGGCGCGGCCCTGAATCGCGTTGCGGTTCCAGTCTTTGCAGGAAATATGGATAATGCAATCCTGGCCGCGCGATATCAGATCTGTACCGAGGATGTCGGGGTTGATCATGGCGTTGCCGCCGGGATTGTCGGTGATGCTCAGGGCGTGGAAGGCCGGGTGTTCGGCCAGGCGGCGGGCGAGTGCCATAACCTTGCGGCCGTCGCTTTCAGTGATCAGGCCGCGCGAGGTTACCAATTCGACGATATGCACGAAGGTGTCGGTCTCTTCGAGCATATGGCGCAGGGGCTTTTTTTGCCAGGCGCCAGAATAGCGACTCGGGGGATGCAGCGTGGTCAGAGACACCGGCTACAGCTTCGTCGGCATAGGTTTGAACTGGCACCCATCGACAAAGAGTTCGAAGAAGTCCGTGGTGGTCTCCAGTTCGATATGCTCGATGCGCTTGACTAGTGTTTCAATGCGAGCGCGCTTGCTTTGCGAGAGCAGTACTTCGCGCGCGCCTTGCGCGGCGGCGTTGCCGACTTTGGTGATGCGCTCTTGCGGCACGGCGGCCAAAAAGCCGATATCGACGGCGGCTTGGGTGTCGACGTAGTTGGCGAAACCGCCGGCCAGATAGAGTGTTTCGACATGGCCGGGGTTGAGGCCGAGCGCGCGCAGGACGATATACTGACCGCAGTAATTGGCGGCTTTGGCCTGGGCCAAGTTCGAGGCGTCAAGGCGTGAGAAGGTGATGCCGCGCTCGGGCACTAGTTCGAGTTGGCGTTTTTTGTCGGCGAAAACGCCCTTGGGCGTCATAAGATCATGGCGGCGCAATTCGGCCAAAAGATCGATTAGGCCGGAGCCGCACAGGCCCTCCGGCGGGGCGTCGGCGATTGTCGTGTATTGCCAGGCATCGCCGCCCCAGCGCATCGATTCTATTGCGCCTTCGTAACCGGGCATGCCATAGGTAATGCCGCCGCCTTCGAAGGCGGGGCCGGCAGGGCAGGAGGCGGCGACGAGGCGCCCCTCGTGTGCGATCACGACCTCGGTATTGGTGCCGACGTCGACGAGCATCGCGCTTTCGCTGGTTTGGTCCATGTCAATGGCGACCAGATCGGCGGCGACATCGGCGCCGACGTGGCTGGCGATAAGCGGCAGCGAGTAGATGCGGGCCTTGGGATTGGCGCGCAAGCCGATGCGCCGGGTCTTTTCGACGAGGCTGGTCGTTTCGCGCTGGCCGTCGAGATACTCATTCTCGATTAGTGACTTATAGGGCTTTTGGCCGATGGTCTGCACGTCGAGGCGGAAGAGAATGTCGCGCATCGTCGAGTTGCCGGCGACGACGATTTCATAGATCTCCTGCCGGACAAAAGAATAGCGCTCGCACAGCGCCTGTATCTCGTGGTTGAGCGCTTTGATCAAGGCTTGGCGCAACTCGCCGGTGTGTTGGCCGTCGTAGGAGATGCGGTTCATGATATCGCTGCCGCCGAAACGCTGCGGATTTTCGAACGAACTCAGGTGTACACTCGCGCCGGTTTCGAGATCGACGAGGTCGACGACGACGGTGGTGGTACCCAAGTCGATCGCCAGACCATAGAGGTGTCCGCGGAAATCGTCGACCTGTTCGTCGCCGTAGTAAACGGCTTGGCCACGGCGCTTGACTACGGGATCTATATCGGTGGGGCGCTCGATGGTTTGGGTGAGAATTTTCGGCGTGCGAGCGAGCGGTGAAAATTCGATATCGACATCGGCGTTTTCTATTGTAGCCTGACAAGCGAGGCGGAATTCGTTGCCGAGGAAGTCTTCGGAAGGGGTCCGACTGTTGAGGGCCTCAGCGCCGCTCTTGATTTCGACGATACACTCGTGGCAGTGGCCGGTGCGCCCGCAGGAGGTGGGTACTCGGGTGCCGAGTTGGTCGGCGTAATCGAAGAGAGTATAACCGGTGGTTAAGACATGGGAGGCACCGTCGCAGTGGACCTTGCCGTTGCCGGCGACCGCATCGCTAGGGATCGGGCGTTGGTCTTCCTGCCAGGCCGGACGGTAGTCGATCTTGTCGTCGCCGCCGCAGTTGAGCAGTTCACCCTTTTCTTCTGGCCTGCGCTGGTTGCGGCAGCCAAATTTGGCGGTGCACTGGTCAAAGCGGTTTTTGTAAGGGCAGCGATAGAGCGCCTGCTCGTTGGCGTGACCGGCCATGCCTTCGAGTATACCTGAGAGCCGGTCGAGGCTCTCCTTGTATTTGGCGGGGTCGATGCGCTGCAAGGTGCGCCTAAGCCTCTGCCGCGCGTTCGGCGAGCAATTCTTTGGCTTTGGCGACGCAGTCGAGTGCGTCCTTGCCATAACCGTCGGCGCCCATGTCGTCGGCGAATTCCTGGGTGACCGGCGCGCCGCCGACCATGATTTTGACGTCATCGCGCAGATCGGCGTCGATGAAGGCTTCTATGGTCTTGCCCATATTGGGCATAGTAGTGGTCAGTAGCGCCGACATGCCTATCAAATGTGCGTCGTGCTCTTCGATGGCGTCGATGAATTCGTCCTCGGAGGTATCGACGCCGAGATCGTGCACGACAAAACCGGCGCCGCGCAACATCATGATGCACAGATTCTTGCCGATATCGTGCAGGTCGCCCTTGACCGTGCCCATTATCGCCACGCCAACTGGTTCGATACCGGAGGCCGAAAGAATCGGCTCGATATGTGCCATGCCGGCTTTCATCGCGCGGGCGCAGGCAAGGACTTCGGGCACGAAGATAAAGTTTTCGCGGAACTTGATACCGACGATGGCCATACCGGCGATTAAGCCGTCGTCCATGACTTCGGGGGCCTCGATATTGTCGGCAAGGGCTTGGGAAGTTAGCTGATCGACGGTCTCGTGGGCGCCGTCGATCAGGGCGGCGGAGATATTCTGCATCTGTTCGCTAGCGTTGGCAAAAAGGTTGATGATGCGTTCGATTTCGTCGGGTCGCTCGATAAATTCTTCGACCTCGTCACGGATGAACTCGTTGGCGATGTCTTTTAGCTCTGCCATAGTGGTAGCTTATCTCCTAGTTGGAAGCCTGATCCCGGTGCCAGGTGCGCACGGTGCGGGAAATTTCCTTTAAGTTTTCAATTGAGGTCTGCAGTGGTATAGCGCATTCGGGGCCGACGAGTTGCACGCCAGCTTCAAGGTTGCGCGTCACTTCGGAACTGACGGCTTCCGGGCCCCTAGAAAAGAGGGTCTCGGGATTGTTGATATTGCCGACTAGCGAAATGCGGTCCTTGACGATATCCATCGATTCCTGCGGCGCGTTCTTGGAGTCGAAGTGAAAAGCGGCCATGCCGGTTTGCGCAATATACTCCATGCGGTCGACGGTGCGGCCGCAGATGTGCAGGATGATCGGCACCGAAAGGCGTTCGGCAAATTCGATGTGCATATCGCGCAGGTAGCGCTGGTAATATTCGCCGCTGACCAGGTCGCCGGTGGCGTGGTCGGGCAGGCATAGCGCATCGGCGCCCGCATCGATCTGTGCTTGGCCGAACTCGATAGTGATCTCTTTCATGCGGTCGAGGCAGAGCTTCGTCTTGCCCGGGTCGTCGAGTGACATCAGCAAGAAGGGCTCGACGCCGAAGCAGTGATAACCCTGCGACCACGGCCCCATGGTCTTGCCGACGATCGCGACCTCGTCGCCGTATTCCTTGCGCAGGATCTTGATCGCTTCGGTGACGCAGGCGGTATCGGGGTGGGTGCACAGGTCAGCGGGGACCTTGATGTCGTCGGGCTCGCGCCAGATCGGCTCATTCATGCGCACGGTGGGCCAGTTATCCTTCTGCTCCCACTGGATTTTGCAGCCCAGGGCCGAGGATTCCTGGATGATGGTGAAGACTGGCATGATGGTGTCGAAGCCCAGTTCGGTATATCCCGTCGCGGCCAAGCGCGCCATCAACCCAGGATTGCGGTTGGCTTCGGGGAAGGGGGCGTTGACGAGATCCATTAGTTCCACCGTTGCGACCGAGGTCGGGTTGCAGAGCGGGGTGCGGTCGACGGGTTCGCGTTTGAGGGCGGCGAGCACGCGTTGGTGGCTAGTCATCGAAGCGGTCATATGTAATTCCTTTATTCCTGGGCGCTGGGGGCGGCGAGCACGCCGCGCGAAGCCATATCTTCGGCCTCGCGCATTGCGGCACGCACATTCGGAGCGCGAACGAGCAGCAAGCCGATCAAATCATCGTGTTCTTGGCCGCAACTGAAGCGGGTCTGATTGGGTTGGCCGTCGACCTCCTCCATCTCGCCTAGGCGCATCAGCCCCCTGGCGATTGTGGCGACGCGGCGCTCTGTTCCCTGAGCGTTATCGGCCGGTCGAGCTTCATAAAGCCCGTTGCCGAGACTGGCGACGGTGATCGTTCCGTCGGATTTTTTGTCGAAGACGTGCAGCGGTCGCGGTTCGGCGGCGGGCTCGGGGCTGAGTTTGCAGGAGTCTAAGAAAACCCGGCGGGCTGCCAAGGGGTGCGCGTGGCCACAGGGGAAACGCAGCAAGCCTTCGCCGATAGCTTCCATGCCTCCGAGGGTCTGCATGGTCTGCCGCAAGCAGGCGATGCGTTCATCGGCACCAGGTACGGAACTGTAGGTGTGAATTAGATAAGCGGGCTGTCCATCGCTGCCCGGGCTATAGAGCGCAATGGTTATATCGTGAAAATGCGGGTCCATCGAAACTAATTCGACGCGGGGTCCAAGATCCAGAGTTTGTGTCATGTGCATTATCCTCTTGACAGCAAAGAGCCGGGTTGACTAATCTTATAGAAAGTAGTCAATGGTCAGACCATCAGCAAATGGAATATTAGCTTTTGTAGTATGTTTTCCGTAAATAGCTTAATAAACAAAGAGATGTGACATTATGCCACCTTCGCCGAAAAAAGCTGCTGTCGAAGTTAGTGAGTCTATGCGTCCTGTGCATCGCACTTCGGTTAGCGATGAGATCGTCGCGCAATTAACGGACTTGATTGCGCGCAATGTGCTCAAACCCGGTGATCGATTGCCGCCGGAACGCGAGTTGTGCAAGCAGTTTGGGGTTGGGCGGTCTTCCTTGCGCGAAGCGCTGCATTCGCTCTCCGTGATGGGTATTCTCGACGGCCGGGTCGGCGAGGGTACCTTTGTCTGCGATAATAGTCAATATCTAGAGAGAGCGCTGCAGTGGGGGTTCCGGCTCGATGGCAAAAAATTGCAGGATCTCAGTGAGACGCGGTTGATGCTCGAGTCGCAGAATGCTTTTTTGGCGGCGGAACGGGCTACGGAGACGGACTTAGAGGCGATTGCCGAGGCGCTGGCGGGTATGGAAGGGGCGTTGCAGGACTGGGGGCGGTTTCTTGAGAATGACTTGCGCTTTCACCTGCTGATCGCGCGAGCGACGCATAATTCAATATTGTATAGCTTGCTCGAAACGACGCGCAAGCATTTGCAGGAATGGATCAAGGGCAGCTTATCCGAGCCGTCGCTGGCGGGTCCGAGGGCCGAGTTGTCTTTGCGGGAGCATCACAAGATTCTCGCGGCCCTCGGCCAGCGGGACACCGAAGGCGCCCGTCTGGCGATGGCTGCGCATATTTGTTCGAGCAGCGAGGACCTGCAGATCCAGGTCGGGGCTGATTAACCGTCGATCAGTGTGCGATTGATAAACTCGGTGATGTCCTCGATCTTCTCCAACTTAGTAAAAAGCAGGCTCTGGGCGATACGCCGTGAGAGCCCGACGACGTGTTCGTCCTCGATATTGGCGGGTTGGCGGCCGTCGGTTGCGCTTAAGAGTAGACAGCCGAAATCGTGCACGGCCTGCTTCTCGACTTCCTTGACCCCCTTATAGCTGGCCAACTGGAAATAGCCGTTCCAGAAGACGTTAATCGCCTCGAGATAGGCCGCCTTCTGGGTGCTATTCTGCATGGCTTTGACGACCATATCGGCCGCATAGAAGGCCAGATCAAAGGTTGGGTAGCCGTAGTGGGCGGTGGCGAAGTCGACCAGATAGAGCTGGCCGGTGTTGATCCAGACATTGCGCGGTCTCATGTCCGCATGGACTAGACAGATCGAATCTTTGAGCAGTCGGTTGGAACGTGCGGCAATGGCTTTTTTTAAGTCAGGGTAGGCGTTAACTATATAATTATAATGCGGTTCGATGCGCAATTGCTCAAAGGCTTTGGTGTCTTTGAACATCGACTTGATTTCCGGTACGCCCGCGGTCTCGTTGTGTACGGTGGCGAGTAATTCGCCGCACTGCACGGCGATTTGCAGGTCGATGCGGCCGGCGTGTAGGGCATTTTCCCAGAGCACGGAGTTGTGCGGCGGCGCAGTCGTTACCAAAATGAAATCCGTG
>DQLG01000855.1 GCA_015660315.1 Candidatus Latescibacterota bacterium | reverse complement strand
TTGGACTGCCAGAGGGTTTCGCTCTTCAGCGAACCGTCGGGCGCGGCGCTTATTTGGTAGAGCTCGGCACCGGCGCCGTAGCCGGTGGAGGCCAGTACTTGGTCACCGGGCAAGACGAGGGGGTTGGCGATGCACTGTACTCTGCCGTGTTGCCATGCCTGTCGCCAGAGTACCGCGCCGTTTTGTGGGTCGTGGGCCACGACGGCGTGTTTGTTTTCATTGAATACCAAGATCTGTTCGCGTCCGGCAATCGTGGCTAAGTGCGGCGAGCTATAGCCGGCTTGGTCGTCGCCGCTGCCCCAGGCGAACTCGCCGTTTTTACGATGGTAAGCGACCAGCGAACGACCGTCGGGACCTCCGGCGCTGACGACGACAAGATCGTCGATTATCAGGGGCGAGCCGCTGAATCCGAACATCGGGATTTGCGCGTTGTTATGCTCGGCGATATTCCGCGTCCAGAGCACCTGCCCGCTAGTTAGGTCTAGGACGTTGAGAATGCCGGTGGCGCCGAGCGCGAATACCTGGTCGCCGTCGATAGTCGGCGTGGCGCGCGGGCCGACACCGCCCATGCCCGACTCGTAGCGTGCAGAATCGGTGTGGCTCCACAATTTGCGGCCGCTGGCCAGGTCGTAACATACGACCTGCTCGTCGGTGCCGTGTTGTTCCTGGGTGATGGCTCGGCCGCCGGCGATGGCGAAGGATGACCAACTGGCACCGACGGAGCGCCGCCAGACTTCGCGTGGGGGGTGTTGGACCCAGTCGCGCTTGAGACTCACGCCGCCGAGTTGGCCATTGCGGTTGGGCCCCAAAAACTGCGGCCAGTCGCGGGCTTGGATGGTGGTGACGCCGCCGCCGTCAATGGCGCTCGCCGCGTCCGGGCCGCTCCAGCGCCAGACGAATATAGGTACCCAGTCACCGCTGAGTCCCTTGTAGCGAAATAAACCGATGCAGAGCACGATGGCGAGTACGACCGCGCCGAAATAGCGCATGCGCTGGCCCCAAGCCAAGCGTGAGAGCAAGAGCAGCCAGAGCAGGGAGAATAGGCCGGCGAGCATAAAAATCCCGATGGTCGGCACGACTTGCATCTGGCGGTTGAGCGACTCGGGTAGCCAAATCGCCAGCAGCGCGATGACGACGGCGGCGGCGATGATATAGAGGGGCCAGAGGCGGATCGAGTGTTGCTCTTGGGGTTCGCTCATTGTGTTTCCTTATTCGTGCAAATACGCCAGGCCGCGCGCGGGGTTCGCGCTGACATCGGTGACGGGATCGTCGCAGGTGACGCCGTGTTCGATTAATACGTCCCAGTAAGGATCGCGAGTTTCACGCAGGAGTTCGAGCAGGCGTTGGCGTTGGCGGGCGCATTCCTCGGGATTCTCGCGCGCGAGGTTGTGCTGCTCGAAGGGATCGTTATCCAGGTCGAAGAGCAATTCGATGCGGTTTTCGATAAAGGCGTATTTCCAGCGCTCGCCGACGAAGCCGCGCCAGTCGGGCATGCCGAGGTTCCAACGTGGGCTGCCGCACATTTCGAGCAGTACATCAGCGGGTGGGTTGAAATCTTCGCCGCGTAAAAGCGGCGAGAAGTCCTGGCCCTGGCTCCAGACGGGGACTTCGCTGCCGACGAGGCCGAGGGTTGTGGCCATCAAGTCGACCAGGCTGAACAGCCCGTTGACGGGCCCCTGCTCGGGAATATGCCCGGGCCAGTTGAAGATCGCGGGGATGCGCACCGACTCTTCGTGCGGGTGCTCCTTCATATTGAACATCCCGTGCGAACCCATAAAATCGCCGTGGTCTGAGAAGTAGACCTGCAAGGTGTTTTCAAAGCCGGGCTGGTTTTGCAGGCATTCGTTGAGCCGCCCGATATTCCAGTCGAGGTTTTCGATCATCGCATAATAGGTGGCGAGGTTGTCGCGCATCTCCGGCGAGTCGTGGAAATTGGCGCGTACTTGTAGCTCGCCGGGGTCGAAGCGCTCCCACTCGTCGGGGGCGACGAGTGGGAAATGCGGCGGGGTCACCGACAGCACTAGGAATAGTGGCTGCTCGCCTTCGTATTGGTGCAGATAGTCTATGGCCTTGTCGGTCAGGGCGTCGGTCTCGTAGCCTTCGAGCGGGGTCGGGTCGGGGTTGTGCAATTCGTAGATCGAGCTGTTGAAGTGTTGGTTGAGGTTTTCGAAACCGAACCAGTCTTGGAAGCCGGCGCGAAAACATTCGGGGGTGCGGTTGCGCGAACCACCCTCGAAACGCCTGGTGGCGTCTTCTGCGACGGAGGCGGGTACCTGGTCACGCACGATGCCGCAGTGCCATTTGCCGAAATACGCGGTGCGATAACCGGCTTTGCGCAATTCGGTGGCGGTGCTGGGCGCGGTGGGTTTGAAGACGTCGAAGAAGCCCGTGACGGGGCCGGCGTGCGCGTGGCGCCCGCTGAAGATGGTGCCGCGCGAAGGGGTGCAGATCGGACAATTGGCGTAGGCGCGCGAAAAGCTGGCGCCTTGTCCGGAGAGGCGGTCCATCCAGGGGGTCTGCACATTCGGGTCGCCCATATGCCCCATGGCCTGGCCCCGGTGTTCGTCGGAAAGGATATAGATGATATGTGGTTTATCCAAAGAATCTGCTCCTGATTTGCATGGCGTATGGGTAGAACCTAATAAATATGGCTACCAATGCGAAGCGGGTTTGTGCGGCTTGACGCTTGCTGCGGCATCTGGCAATTTAGGCGCAATGCGACTTGCAGCACATCTCAACAAGGAGTGAATAAATGGATTACGATCTGTTGCTTACAGGCGGCCATGTTATCGACCCTAAGAACGACCTGGACGGTCGTGCCGATATTGCGGTACAAGATGGCAAGATCGCCGCGGTAGGGATCGACCTACAAGGCACGGCGAAAAAAACAGTAGATGTCGGCGGCGGCTATATTACGCCTGGGCTAATCGATATTCATTTGCACGCCTATGACCGTTTCTCCGCCTGGCTGCACCCCGACCACCACAATCTGCCCTACGGGGTCACGACCTGTGTCGACACGGGCAGCGCGGGCTGGCAGCACTTTCCGGATTTTGTCGAGACAATTATGAAGACGGCGCAGATGCGAGTGTTGGCTTTCGTCAATATCGTCGGCGCGGGTATGGCCGGCGCGTGCGAGCAGGATATCAGCGAGATGAACCCGGAGCCGTGCGCCGATATGATCCGCCAGTATCCCGAATACGTGGTCGGCTCGAAGTCGGCGCACTACGGTGGCCCGGGTTGGGAAGCAGCACAGGGCGGCATCGACGCGGCGCGCATGGCCGATACGATCACCATGGTAGATTTCGCACCACAACCGACGCGGTCCTATGAGGACCTATTGACGGAAAGAATGGCGCCGGGCGATATACACACACATCTCTACGCCTCGCATATTCCGTTGTTGGACGAGGACAAGAAGGTCAATGAATATATGTGGAAGGCGCGCGAACGCGGTGTGATTTTCGATACCGGGCACGGGGCCGGCTCCTTTTGGTTCCGCATCGCGGTGCCGGCTATGCAGCAGGGTTTTCACCCGGATACGA
>DQLG01000509.1 GCA_015660315.1 Candidatus Latescibacterota bacterium | reverse complement strand
TGGGGAGTTAGTGCCGCGGCATCTACCGGCTCGCGAATGGTTTGATAGCGGGCGCTTGTAGAGAGGCGAATTCGATCCGCGGTTGTGTTGTCGCGGCCCTGATGAATAGTCAAACTGTTAAAGATGAGCACATCGCCGCAACTAAACGGATTCCAGTGCCAGACGGTTTCATTATCCAGTAGCTCTCCTGAAATGACCCGTGCGTTATCGAGGTAGCCGCGCCGATTTGAACCACAGGCGAGCGCCACACCGCCGAGGTCAGAATCGCAGTCGCCGAGTGGAATCCATACCGTCCACGTATTTTGGCTTCCACCCACTGGGTGGAAGTCCTGGTGCGGCTCCGTGGTATGTTCGAAGCGGCCTGGAAAGAGGATATGGCAGATATGGCGTGGGTGCACGAAGGTGGGCTCACCGAGTAGTGATTCGATCAGGCCCATGACCATCGGGTGGTGGGGGAAAGCGTTGAACAGGCGTAGGCTGAGGATCTCGTTGTAAAAGCGTTGTAGCGCCGGTGAAGTAGGTTTGTCGTATTCTAGGTCAATATATACGCCCTCTTTGCGAATACCCTCACCGACATCTAAATCGGCTCGGAGCAAGCTATGGCGATCGGCGATGTGTAAGACTGCACGGCGCACCGCCAGCACATCTTCTACGGGCAACAAACCCGGAAAGTACAGATAGCCGTTCTGGGCGGCGAGGTAGCGGAGTTGCTCTGGATCTTGCGTTGCGCCGTTGCAATCAACAAAGTGGCTGATCTTTTGCATTGCGCTACTGGTCATTATCAGCACTCCATCGTTTGGTTAGACGATTATATTAAAATCGTCTGCCCAACTCTCCGCGTCAACGTCAGATTTTCTTGCGCCATTTCGATCTAGGGCAGTAACTCTTGTCGTTGTCGCGGATCGTATGTCGCTGTCGCGGATCGTATTGCACGGCGCGGCCGAAATGGTGCAGCGCGTGGCGAAAGTCGCGCCGCTTGGATCCTACTGTCTTGCGTGGTGTAGATACTGCTAAAGGCTAGCCCGCAAAAGCCGGTACAGAGAACCAGGCTACTGCTGAGCGCCAACCCCAAAGGCTTTCTGGCGACTATAAGTCGGATACAGCCGTCGGCAGCTGGCAGGCAAAGCAGGGGCAGCAAGGGCAGTAGACAACGCACGTGCTTGGTGTGCAGAATGCCGACTTGCGCAAAATACAGTCCGCAAAAGAGCAGCAGCAACCCGCTTTACCGCTGCCAAATCGCATAGCCGATAGCAGCGAGAATGCCCAACGTCAGGGGCCAGCCGCAGGCCAGGGGAAACAAATCGGTCCAATAGTGCAAATAGGGCACGGTATGCACATCGACCAGCGTCTAGATGCGCAGGATCTCGCCGCGGGCGACTTGCAGCGAAAAGCCGAGGTCGTCGGTCGACTCGGCGCGGAAGAGCAGTTCCGGATCGAAGACTAAGTAGGGCTGCAGGGCTATCAGCGTCAGCAGCGCGACACCGCCGGCGATTCAAGGGGGCGATGTCGCCAATGCGCGCAGGTTACCGCGTTGTTGGAGATACCCCACCAGTAGCACTAAACCCATCAATAGCCGTTGAGGCGTACCGCACCCGTCATGCCCTGCGCAACGAGCTCGGAGTGGACGAAGAGTCGTTCTTGCCGCGCGTCAGCCCGGCAAAGCGGGTATAGAAGGTGAGCAACAGGGCGAACAGCAACAAAAAAAGACGGCAATTAACGGCCATTAGCGATCATTTGCTAGAGTCGATCTTTGTTTTAAATTGGGCTGAACATAAAGTAAGTAATTTCTCGTTAAAAGGAGGGATTGTGTCAGCAGTACCCGCCATTGACGTTCGCGATCTGAGCAAGACCTACGAAGTGCCCGTGCGCGAAGGGGGTTTGGCTGCGGCGCTCAAAAGCCTGGTGCATCGCCAGACGCGCCAGGTTGAGGCGGTCAAGGAGATCAACTTTGAAGTGGCTCCTGGTGAGATCGTTGGTTTCCTCGGCCCCAATGGCGCCGGCAAGACCACCACGCTAAAAATGCTGTCGGGTCTTTTGTATCCTTCCGGCGGACAATGCCGGGTGCTGGGTTTCGAGCCCTTTAAAAGACAGCGCGATTATCTGCGCCAGATTACGCTGGTGATGGGTAATCGCAACCAGCTGATCTGGGATATTCCGGTGCTCGATTCCTTTGAGCGCAATCGCGCGATTTACCGAATTGAGCGGACCGCGTACCAACGAACCGTGGACGAATTGACCGAACTATTGGCTCTGGGGCCTTTCCTCGACAAGCCGGTGCGCAACCTCTCCTTGGGCGAACGGATGAAGTGCGAGGTCGCTGTTGCGCTACTGCACAAGCCGCAGATCTTATTTCTAGACGAACCGACCATCGGTCTCGATGTGACGATGCAGCGCCGGATTCGCTCTTTCTTGGCCGAATACAACCAACGCTATGGCGCAACCGTGCTCTTGACCAGCCACTATATGGCCGATGTCGAGGCTTTGTGTAAGCGGGTCGTAGTCATTCACCACGGCCAATTGCTCTTCGATGGCCTGTTGTCTGAGCTTGTGGAGCGCTTTTCACCGCACAAAACCATCGTTGTCGAGCTGGAAAACGAGGGCAGCGATCTCAGTGTCTATGGCGAGGTCGTCGAAGGGGCCGAGGGGCGTGTGTCGTTGCGGGTGCCGAAGGCCGAGACGGCGCAGGTGACCGGCCGGCTATTGAGCGAGCAGGCGGTGCTTGACCTGACGGTGGAGGATCCGCCGATCGAGGACGTGATCGAGCAGGTATTCGCCGACGTATGACAGGCTTATTCGATATTTACACGACGCTTTTTCGCACCGATCTG
The DNA here is from genome assembly GCA_015660315.1 of Candidatus Latescibacterota bacterium. Lineage (GTDB taxonomy): Bacteria > Latescibacterota > UBA2968 > UBA8231 > UBA8231. Next base: position 2,971 of record DQLG01000509.1, on the reverse strand, counting down.
GCTGTGCAATTCCAGTACCGGGCGGCGATGGTGATTTGGCTGATCGGCCGCGTTATCGAGGCGCTGGTCTTCCTCTCGGTGTGGACGGCGGTGGCCGAATCGCAAGGAGGGCAGGTGGGCGGCTTCTCGGCCGGAGATTTCGCTGCCTATTATATCATCATGATGATGATGGGCCATCTGACCTTTACCTGGTTTATGTTTGAGTTCGAATTCCGAGTGCGATCGGGGTCCTTTTCACCGCTGTTATTGCAACCCCTGCACCCGATCCACCGCGATATCGCCATGAATATCTCCTATAAGTTGCTGACCTTGGTGGTGATGTTGCCAACGATGTTTCTGATGGTCGGGCTTTTTGATCCGACCTTCAATACACCCGCCTGGGCCGTCTGGGCCGCGGTACCGGTGGTGTTATTGGCCTTTCTGATGCGCTTTTTCGTCGAATGGGCGCTGGCATTGGTCGCGTTGTGGACTACGCGTACGGCGGCGGCCAACCAAGTGTATTTCGCGGCCCTGCTATTTTTTTCCGGCCAGATGGCGCCGCTGGCTTTGATGCCCGAGTGGGTGCAGAGCCTGGCTGCGCTACTGCCCTTTCGTTGGATGCTGGCTTTCCCGACCGAACTCTTGCTCGGCCGTTTGCAGCCCGACGAGGTGCTGCAGGGCCTGGCTGCACAGGTGATTTGGTTGGGGTTGGCTTGGGGCATGATGGGGTTGGTGTGGTCACGCGGCGTACGCCGTTACTCGGCGGTGGGCTCATGAGCTATCTGCGATTGTTGTGGATTTTCTTGCGCATCGGCGTGATGAACGAACTGGCCTATCGAGCCAACTTCTGGGTGCAATTGCTACAGAGCCTAGTCAGTATGGGGGTCGCGCTGGCGGGCTTGGCGGTGATCTTTTCGCATACTGAGGAACTGGGCGGTTGGCAGCCGGCCGAGTTGGTTGCGTTATTGGGGGTTTTCTTTTTGATGAGCGGGCTGATCGGCGCGTTGGTACAGCCCTCGATGCAGCGCTTTATGGAAGATGTGCGCCAAGGCACGCTGGACTTTACGCTGACCAAACCGGAAGATTCGCAAGTGCTGGTGAGTATCAGCGAAGTGCGCGTGTGGAAATTCCTGGATGTGGTGCAGGGTGCGGCGTTGATCGTATTGGCTGTTGCTGAGATCGGGTTACAAACCGGTTTTATGCATGCGGCTGGTTTTGCGATTACTCTAGCGGCTGGTGCGGCGATCGTCTATAGTTTCTGGCTGGTGCTGGCGACCTTCTCCTTTTGGTTTATCAAGGCCGAGAATATCCTGATGATCTTTCAGGCCGTCTATAGCGCGGGCAAGTATCCGGTGGCGATCTATCCGCGTTGGCTCAAGATGGCGATGACCTTTTTGGTGCCGGTGGCCTTTGCGGTGACGGTGCCGTCGGAGGCATTGGTGGGGCGTCTGTCGACGGAGGTGTTTTGGGGGGCATTGGTGATGGCGGTGGTGATGGTGGTGGGCGCGCGGGTGTTTTGGTTGTGGGGAGTGCGGCACTATTCGGGGGCCTCGGCGTAACGACGATTTTCTATTGTTCTGATGTGCCGAAGGTTATTTGCAGCGGTCGATCGAGCCGGGAGCGCATTCGCTGCCGTCGACCCAAGTGGCGCCGGAGAGGTCCGCTTGGGTCAAGTTCGCTTCGGGCAATTGCTTGTGCATCAGGTTTGCACCGACCAAGTCACAGCCTAGGCAGGTGTTTTCTTCGTGCTCTGTTCGGAGTATAGATCGAGTACCGCGGTCGGCACCCCGTTGGCTTTGAGCAGCCGGCCGACGATATTGGCGAAGTCACAGATGCTCACCGGACTTTTCGTCGTCGATCGCGTTGGCTTCGGTCTCTCTCCGGTAATGCTGCGTCTATCGGCAGGTCATATAAAATGTAATGTAAGGTTGGAGTTTAGTTCGGATAGACCAGCGAACCTTTGCGTTCGGTGTGCGCGCGCCATAGGCGGCCGCCGGCGGTTACGTAGAGGCTTTGCAGGTCTGCGTCGCCGAAGGTGCAGTTGCTGGGCAGGAAGGGCATGGGGTGGGTGTCTAGTACCCGGCCGCTGGGGGCGAAGACGTAGATCATTGGGCCGGGGCCGCCTTCATGGCACCCGGCGGTGGCGACGATATTGCCCTCGGTGTCGAAGACCATGCCGTCAACGCCGCGGTAGGGGTGGAAATTGTGTAGGATTTGATATGCGCTGGCAATGCCGTCGTCATTGATTGCATAGGCGCGCAGTTCGGTGGCTTCGTCGGCAGCGTAGGCGCTCTGGGCTACATAGAGCGTTTTCATGTCCTTGCTGATCAGCAGGCCATTAGGTTTAGTCGTGTCATAGGTAATCCGGTGCAGGTCCCAAGTACCGTCGGTTTGCGGGTCGGCGCGGTAGACGGATTGGTGGCCGAGTTCAAGGTCGTCCGATTTATTGCCGTAGCGCGGGTCGGTAAACCACATGCGGCCCAGGGCGTCGAAGGCTAGGTCGTTGGGGCTGTTGAGGCGCTGGCCCTCAAATTGGTCTACGATCACAGTGGTTGAACCGTCTTTTTCGTAGCGGACCATGCGGCGGCCGTCTGTCGTGTAGTTCTGCCCCTCCTTGGGGAACGTGACCCCATCGCCGCCCTCGCAGGCGTAGAGCTGGCCGTTTTTGTCGAACATCAGTCCATTGGCCTCGTTGGTGCCGGTGCGGAATACGGAGGTTTCGCCATTTTGCGGATTGTAGCGGAGGATGCGGCTGGTGGGAATATCAGTAAAGAAAATAGCCTCGCCGTCCCAGGCGGGACCTTCGGTGAAATCAAAGGGGCCGGCGACTTGTTCAAAATTCCACGGCATGGTGGGGTCCTTTTATAATGGGGTTTTGGGCGTGGGCGAAGATGGAGAATGGGTGTGGGGGCGTCAAGGGGTGTGGGGGCGATGCGCCGATCGCGGCGCATGTTTTGCGCACTGCTGGTTGATGTCGTGCTGATAGAGATTG
>DQLG01000516.1 GCA_015660315.1 Candidatus Latescibacterota bacterium | reverse complement strand
TTTTTGGGTGCCGTACTCCGACAGCAGACCGCGGTGGCATTGTTGACTATCGCCTACGCCTTGGCGGTATTGTTTTATCTCGGCGAGGGCTATGGCGGCATTTGGGATTTCGGTGCCTTTTTTGCCCCGCTATTCTACTCCGATATGATTGGTCTGGGCGATCTCTCACGGGTGATCGACCAGCGGCTGTTTTATTTGGCTTTAGGCTTATTCTTTTTTGGCTTGTCGATTGAGCGCTATCCGCGGCTGAGCCAATCGCTGGCCTGGGCTTGGGCGGGGCGCGGTATGGTAGGGGTCGGGTTATTGGCGGCGGTGGGTTTATATCAATATATGGGAGCGCAGGACGAGGCGAATCTGGCCTATCGCCAACGCTTGCTCGCCGAACAGTATCGCTATGCAGCAGTGCCCGCACCGCAAGTTGAGCACTACGCGTTTCATATCGCCTTGCTCGACGAGGATGTGCCGCTTGCTGCCCGTGCGCAAATACAGCTCTACAATTACCATGATACGGCACTGGACTCGCTGACCTTTACACTCAATCCCGGCTTGGCATTGCGGGCGGTAGAGGATTCGACCGGCAACCCGCTTGTGTGGACGCGCGGCGAGGCGGTGATTCGGGTACACGCGCCGATGCTCGCTGGCGCAGAACGCACGTTGACCTTGGTCTATGATGGGGATATTAATCGCCAGGGTTTTGATTTGCTGCGTGACGAGACGCGTCTTGAAAAGAGCAAATGGCCCTTTATTAAAGGCGATTTGACGGCTTGGATCCGCGACGAATCGGTCTTTTTGCCGCCGCGCAGCGGTTGGTATCCCATTACCGGTGTCGCATATCATCTAGGGGAGCCGCCGCCGCCCTCTTTTGCTACCGCCGAGATCGCGATATCGGTGCCGGCGGATTTAGAGGTGGTAACCCAGGGGCAGCCTACGGGCAAAGAGGCCGAGGGCAAACGCATCGTCTCGTATTGGCGGGTCGACCATCCGGTGCCGCTATTTTCGTTGAACGCAGGCCAATACGAGGTGTATCAGACCAAGGTCGGCGACGTCGATTACGCGCTCTATGTGCATGCTTCCCATTTGCGTCCAATTCGTTTTTTCGAGGACGCGCCAGAGAAGGTCACCGAGACCATTGACCAGGTTTTCAGTGCGATGGAGCAAGAGACTGGGCTCAAATACCCCTATGCCCGCTTGTCGATAGTCGAAGTGCCTTTCCTGGTGCAATGGTACTACGAGGGTTGGCAAGAAAGTGGCCGGTTGGTGCAGCCGGGGGTGTTGATGGTTGAAGAGGATGTGTTGATGGGGCATCGTTTTCAACGCGATTTTAACGCGCGTCTGCAGCGCCGCCGTGGCGACCAGGACGAGGCGCAGATCAAAAAAGACGTGCTGGTCGGGGCGATCTTTCAGGATTTCTTGAGCCCCGAAGGGGGGCGTAGCGGTTTGTTTCGCAGCCCGCTGGTGCAGTTGTGGTCCTTTAACCGCGGTTTTAGTGGAGAGAATTCGGATCTTGTCGCGCGCGGTTTGCCGCTCTATATGCAGGAGGATGTCAGTTCTGATTTGCGGGTGGCGATGTTTTCGAGCCGTTTCGGTGGCCGGATGAGCGGCGGCATGGCGCGCATGATCAGCAGTATGATGCGCTCGCGTGGTGGTATGGGCCGAAGGGGGCCGGGCGGCGGTATGGCGCAGCCGGCAGTTAATAGCGGTCCGGCATGGGATACGCTGGTCGTCGAGATGCAGCAGAATTCGCTGGCCGAGATGGACAAGGAGGCCGAACCGGATCTCTACCGGGCGATTCTCAAAGCTAAGAGCCTGACGATCTTCCGGGTAATCAAGTCGGTGCTGGGCGCCGACAAGTTTATCGAGTCGCTGGGTGCCTTTGACGAGGACAATAAGTACAGCCAGGTGTCCTTCGCCGACTTTGAGGAAGCGGTCATTCCCGACGGGGAGGTCGGCCGCCAGAAGATCGACGTGCAGCAGTTGGTGCACGACTGGATCTACGGCACGCATGTGCCGGGTTATACGCTGACGAGGGCAACGGCCAAGAAGATGGACGACGGTTGGGGCGAGGTGGTCTACCAGGTGATCGTGCGGATCAAAAATGGCGAGCCGGGTCGCGGTTTTGTCGAGGTGCAGGCGATCGGTCGGGAGGACCAGGGCTCAAAATCGGTGATGATCGAGGGCGGGCAGGAGGTGGAAGTGTCAATGGTACTTTTCGCGCGGCCCTTTCGGGTGATGGTCGAGCCATTCTTCGCCAAAAACCAACGACCGATCATCGCTCCTTTGAGCATTCCGGAGAAAGTCTTCCAAGGTTATCCGAAATCGTATGTGCGGGTGGTCGACGACGCCGAGAATTTTTTCTCCGAAATTGTAGTCGATAACGACGACGAGGGTTTTTCGATGCCGATTCGTCGGGTGCAGCGCTTTTTGCGCCCGGGGCTCAAGGGCGATAATTGGCAAGTGCAGCAGCTGCCCTTCGCCTTCGGTCGCTACGAAAAGAATTTTCGTTGGAAACAACCCGGCGACGGGGCGCAGCCGGCGGTGTGGACGACTGCGTTGCCGGTCGCCGGCGATTACGACGTCGCCTACTATTTTGTGCCTTCGCAGTTCGGCCGGCGTTTCGGTTTGAACCTGGCCGAGTCTTTTTCGCTGTCGGTTACGCATGGTGGGGTGACGGATACGTTGGCGATGAAGGCCGAGGTGCTCAACGGGGGGTGGAATTTGCTGGGGCGTTTTCATTTTGAGGAAGGAGAAGAGGCCCGGGTTGAGCTTTCCGACCAGGCATCGGGCCGACTCTACGCCGACGCAATGCGCTGGCGTTGGGTGGACCCGAATAATCCGGAGGCGGCCTACGAAGAAGATGTCGGCTCGTTCGGCAATTGGCGCGGTCGTGGTGGTCGTGGTGGTCGTGGTGGTCGTGGTGGCGGTCGTTTTGGCGGACGGCAGCAAGCGAGCGGTATTACTAGTTGGTTGAATCGACTATTCTGATTTTTAGGAAAATTGAGGGTGATACGTGCATATGAGATTGAAGATGCGATACGGATGGGTTTGCGGGTTGTTGTTGTTCGGTTGTGAGACGCCGCAGACTGAGCAGTCGGCCGATTTGACGGTACCGGTCACCGTACAGCCGGTGGGTTTGGGCACGATTGAATCGGTGGTGACCTCAACGGGCACTCTGCGACCGGTACAGGAGGCGATCATTGTTACCGAGGCGCGGGGCTTTTTGTCGCTGGGTATTTTGGCGGAAGGGCGCAAACCGACAGAGGGCTTAGCCGTGCAACAGGGCGAGGTGATCGCCCGGCTGAAGAATGAGGAACTGGTGGTCGGCGCCCGACTTGAGTCGCGCAAGTTGGCGGTCAAGAATATGCGCAAGACGCTCGATGAAAAAGAAGTCTTGGTCGAACGCGGCCTAGTGACGCAAATCGAAGCCGAGACGGCGCGCAAGGACCTCGTCGACGCGCAGTCGGATTACGACGACGCGCTGGTGCAGATCAAAAAGACCAAGGTCACCGCTCCGATCTCCGGAGTACTCAGCGAGTTCACTGACGCGACGGAAAAAACGCTTGTCGACGAGGGTACGCAGATCTGCCGGATCGTCGATTTTAGCCAGGTATTGGTCGATTTGCAGATTCCTAATTCGCAAATCCGCCATATCGAATTGGATCAACCGGTACGGGTGATTGACTACTCCTACCCTGACGAGGTGTTCGACGGTAAGATTTCGGTGGTCGATCCGGTGGTCGACCCGACGACCCGGACCTTTCGCGCAGTGGCGGTGGTCGATAACCCCAAGGGCCTGTTGCGTCCAGGTATGTTTGTCAAGGCGGAGATCGTGGTTGAGTCGCACGCGGATGTGGTATTGGTGCCGCGCGAGTTGGTCTTGATGCGCGGCAATCGCGAAGTGGTTTTTGTTGAAGAAAGCGCCAGGGCACAGATGCGGGAGATCGCAACGGGGTTGGAGGACGAGAAGTTTGTCGAGGTGCTGAAAGGGGTGGATGAGGGGGAGCGGTTGATTACGAGCAATTACGAGACGTTGCGGTCCAGGACGCGGGTTAGTGTGGCGGGGACAGAGGAGTAGTATTTGCCCTATGTCGCTACCTGAATTTTCCACCCGCTATCCCGTCACCGTGTCGATGATGACGCTCGCCGTAGTCCTGCTCGGCGTGATCTCGCTCGACAAACTCGGGACGGACCTCTTGCCCAATGTGAATACGCCGGTCATCACCGTCGACCTGCAAGTGCCTGGCAAGGCGCCGCAGGAAGTTGAAGAGCGCTATACGCGGCGGTTGGAGCGCGATATTAGCACCATCAGCGGGGTCGACCGGGTTTATTCAATTACCCGTTCGGGGCAGTCGGTGGTCGTCG
>DQLG01000148.1 GCA_015660315.1 Candidatus Latescibacterota bacterium | reverse complement strand
TTGGCGTTCGGTAAGGGGTTTAGGCATAGATGCACCTCCGAGTTGGGGGAGGAATAGTGAAAATGTGAACAACTGCAATAATATATACTGCACATTCGTTCATTTGTCAAGGTTGTGCGATAATCTCTTGAGTAGGGGTCTATATCTAAGTGAGTATACGTTATACATCTGAACATGCGTATTGACAAAGTTCACCGAACGCAATAATCTTAACGAAAACCGACCTAAACGACTATTGTTCAAGTGCATGCGCATTTTTTAGCTCACGCTTAACAAGCCAGTCTACTATATTTGAAGGGATAGGCATGATGCGATTCCATCGTTTGGCAGCGGCGCTACTGGGCGCAGTGCTTTGTGCGCACTTGATAGCTCAGCCGGTGAGCGCTGAAGAGAAGCAACGTTCATTCAGGGCTCGTCGATCCCTTGGGGTCCTCTTTATTGGCGGAAGTTTAGTGCTGGCCAAACAAGGGTTTAGTTTTCGCGATGAGGCTGACGAACTCTACGCAAAATACAAAGAGGCCGGATCGCCCGAAGAGGCCGATCGGCTATATACGCGGACCAATAACCGCGATGTCAAAAGCCAGGTTAGTTGGGCTTTGGCGGCGGCTTTTGTCTTGAGTGGTTCTCGTCTACTTTTCTCTAACGACGGGGGTAGCTCTCGCATGGCGAAAGTAGATAAGGCCGCTCCCAGATTTTTATTAGAACCCCAATTGCAGCCCCGCCGTATAGGGGTGCAGCTAAAACGTCTATTTTTCTGAAGCGTCCCCTGTCGCCCTGTATAAGTTTACCCTGTTCCGTGCAATGCTATTTTCTCTGCAAATAGGAAAAAGATGAAGCCATTTTTGACGCCCTTAGCCTTAGCGGCCTCTGTTGTGCTGCTCTTTAGTTGTGATCGTGAGCGCAGCAATCCGATTGATCCTCAGTCATCCGTCCTGGCCGAACGGCCGTCAACTCCAACTGGTCTAGTTGCACAAGATGATGTTGGACGGATTCTCGTTGCCTGGCAGCCCGTAGAAGAAGGGGACCTAGCGGGCTATGGGGTTTATCGTTCGAATAAATCGAACGGTACCTACGAGTTTGTGTCGGGGGATGGCGATTCAACGCTATTGATCAGCACGGGCAAAACGACTTTTATCGATTCGCTCGATACGCCTGGCACAACATTTTTCTATCGGATCGCGGCAGTTGATACGGTTGGTCTAATTAGCGAGCGTTCGAACTTTGTCGGTGCTACAGTGCTCGAAGATCTCATGCCACCGGAGACCCCGCTCAATCTCTCTGTTGTCGCCGATGAGGACGGCAATGACCGGATCATTATTCGCTGGACCGTGCCGCGAGTCGACAGCGATGGTGGAGAGCTTTCGGGGCTTTCGGGTTTCGTTGTTTTTCGCGCGGAAGGTTCGCAGGGCGGTTTTGTTGCCATTGACACATTGGCTGGGGACGCGCAAGAGCTAGTCGACGAAGGGCTCAAATCGCTGACGGCCTACGCCTATCGGGTTATGGCCTTTGATGACGCCGGAAATAAAAGCCAGTTGACGGCCCAGCAGCAGACACAGACCCGCGGCTTGCAGGTGCCGCCGAATGTGAGCGCATCGGGTCAGATTGGGCAGATCGTGCTTAGTTGGGGAAGAATCGACAATCTCGATTTGCTTGGCTACCACGTCTTTCGCTCGACTCGGGCCGACGCCGGATTTGAGCAACTGCCGAGCGTGGAGGGCTCTGATTTTACTACCGGGCAAACGGCCTATGTCGACTCCAATCTCACCGGTGGCGAGGTGTTTTTCTATAAGATCCAGGCGGTCGGCAAGAATCGCCTGCTGAGTGAAATGTCGGGTTCAGCTGGTGCCGAGGCCTTGGCCGATGAATTGGCACCGGCCGCGCCAAGTGATGTGTCGGCTGTGCCGGGTGAGAGTGATTTTAGTCGGGTTCAAGTCTCTTGGAATGCGTCGGTGCGCGACGCGACAGGAGGTGATTTGACGGGCTTGGAGGGTTATATCGTCTATCGCTCAGAAGAAACGAGTAACTCTTTTATCCGACTCGGCCAGGTCGGTGCCAGTACTCTTGAGTTTCTCGACGAGAGCGCGGCGGAATCGACGACCTATTTCTATGCGGTTACGGCCATTGACGCCGCCGCCAACGAAGGCCCGCGGACGATTCCGATTCAGATTCGCACTAAGGGGCCGGATAAAGTAGCGCCTCAAGCCCCGCAAAATATATCCGCCATACCGGATCCTGTGGATTTCAACCAGGCTGTTGTGCGTTGGAGCCCTGCGGTCCTCGACACCGACGGAGGGGAACTCACGGGGATAGTGGGCTATATTGTCTTTCGCTCGAAGGGGGGCACGAGTTCCTTTGTGCCGGTTGATTCATTGGATGTCAATGCCCGTGAATTCGTAGACGTCGATTTAGCATTTCTAACGACCTACTTCTATACGGTTTCGGCTTACGACGAAGCTGGCAACGAAGGTCCGCGCGGCGATCCGGTACAGGTGCGCACGGAAGGCCCCGATAGGGTGTCGCCACAGGCGCCGAATAATGTATCGGCTGTCGCTGACGAGTTGGACTTCGCTCGGATTACTATTCGTTGGAGTCCGGTGATCCAGGATTCGGATGGTGGTGAGCTGACAGGGTTGGCCGGATATGTGATTTTTCGTGCGGAAGGGGGGGGCTCGTCTTTTGTACCGATTGATTCGGTTGGTGCCGACATCAGGGAATATGTAGACAGCGGTCTGATTTCCCTGACGGCTTATGCCTATCGGATGTTGGCCTACGACGAGTCCGGCAATGAAAGCTCGGTATCGAATACGGCGCAGACCCAGACGCTTGGTCTGTCCTTTCCACTTAATTTGACGGCAACGGCCGGGATCGAAAGAGTCGAACTAGTTTGGGGTGCGGTGGAAGATAGAGACTTGCTCGGTTATAACGTCTTCCGCTCATTGCGTTCCGATCTGGGGTACGAGTTACTGCCGAGCGTTGAAGGGGGTGATTTTACGACCGGGCGGACTGCCTACATAGACTCGAATCTCGCAGAAGGTGGGCAGTTCTTCTACAAGGTGCAAGCGGTCGCCGCCAATGGCCAGTTCAGCGAATTGTCGGGTTTCGTCGATGCCACTACCCTTGGTGATCAGACCGCACCGGAGTCGCCGAGAAATGTCGCTGCAGTGCCCGATCCTGTGGATTTTTCCCGCGTCGTTGTCACCTGGAGCCCAGCGTTGCAAGACGTTGGCGGAAGGGAGCTGACCACGCTGGAAGGTTATGCGATATTTCGCTCTAAAAATACCAATACGGCCTTTGTCCAGGCCGCTGTGGTCGCTGGTGATATCGGCGAGTTTGTCGATTCGGGCTTAGACATGGCGACGACTTATTTCTATACGATCAGCGCGCTTGATGCCGCTGGCAATGAGAGTGTCCGTAGCAGTGCGGTGGAAGTGCGTACGGACGGGCCGGATCAAATAGCGCCGCAATCGCCGAGCAATGTATCCGCAGTGGCTGATGAAGTTGACTTCAAGCGGGTGGTTGTGCGTTGGAGTCCTTCGGTGCGCGATGCCGACGGTGGAGATCTCACAGGGCTTGCGAGCTATGTGATCTTTCGCTCGAAGGGCACCGCAAACGCCTTTGTGCCGGTTGACACGCTCGGTGCCGAGGCTCGCGAGTACGTCGATACTTCGTTGGAAGAGCTGACGACTTATTTCTACACTGTTAGCGCGAGTGACGATTCGGGCAATGAGAGCGCTCGGGCCAGTTCGGTGCAGGTGCGCACTGAAGGTCCTGACCAAGTCGCGCCGGAGTCGCCGAGCAATCTGTCGGCGGTGCCGGATGAAACGGATTTCGTCCGAGTGATCGTTCGTTGGAGTCCTTCGGTGCGCGATGCCGATGGCG
>DQLG01000264.1 GCA_015660315.1 Candidatus Latescibacterota bacterium | reverse complement strand
CCACAAGCGGTTGGACAACGGCAAACACGTGCGCGTTTCTGCCCGCAGCGGCGAAATGATAGATCCAGAATAAGCTATGTACGAAGCCAGATTAAAAAAACAGTATAGAGAACAGTCAATGGGCCTGCTCAAGGAGCACTTCGATTTCAAGAACGATATGCAAGTGCCGCGGCTGAAAAAAGTTGTTATTAACGTCGGTGTCGGCGAGGCCGTGCAAGAGCCAAAAGTCCTTGAAAATGCAGTGGTTGAGTTGGCGGCAATAACGGGCCAAAAACCTTCTATTCGCCAGGCTAAGAAGGCGATTTCTAACTTTAAGTTACGCGCAGGCATTCCGATCGGTTGCATGGTCACTCTGCGGGGTAACCGAATGTTTGAATTCCTTGATCGTCTTATCAGTTTCGCCTTGCCTCAAGTTCGCGATTTTCGCGGAGTCTCGGCTAAGAGCTTTGATGGACGAGGGAACTATAATCTAGGCATCAAAGAACAGATTATCTTTCCCGAAATTGATTATGACGTGATTGATCAGATTAGGGGCATGAATATTACTATTGTCACTTCAGCCAATAGCGACGATCAAGGCTGTGAATTGTTAAAGTCGTTGGGAATGCCTTTCAGTGAATAGGACCGGAGCCTGTAAATGCCTAAGAAATGTCTAATAGTTAAAGCACAGCGCAAACCCAAGTTTTCAACTCGTGGTTATACCAGGTGTCATTCCTGTGGGCGTCCTCGCGCGGTATATCGCAAATTCGGTCTTTGCCGAATTTGCTTTCGCACCCTCGCGCTAAAGGGCGAGATTCCGGGTATTACTAAGGCGAGTTGGTAGAGGAGTTGGAGAATCAATTATGAGTATGACTGATCCGATTGCAGATATGCTGACTCGAGTCCGCAATGCCTGCCAAGCTAAGCACCCGAGAGTTGACGTCCCTTCTTCAAAGTTGAAGCGGGAAGTGGCTCGTGTTTTAGCCGAGTGTCGTTTTATCGATAACTTTGCTTTTATTGAAGACAATAAGCAGGGCGTATTGCGGCTTTATCTGCGGTACGACAAGACAAACAAAAGTATAATCCACGGGCTTAAGCGCGTCAGTCGGCCGGGATTGCGTCAATACTCGGGTCACTCCGATATTCGACGTGTCCTACGCGGATTGGGGATTGCTATCGTGTCCACCTCCAAGGGAGTGATGACCGATAGGGAAGCGAGATCGGCTGGCGTGGGTGGGGAAGTCCTTTGTAATGTCTGGTAGTGATTCTACGGGAGAGTTTTAAAGTGTCGCGTATAGGAAGTGCACCGGTAGTCGTACCTCAAGGTGTTGAAGTTTCGGTCGCGGGTGCCGAGGTCGCAGTTAAAGGTCCTAAAGGGCAGTTGCAGATACCTTTTGTTATTGAGCATTTGGCAGTCGATAAGCAAGATGCCGATCTCGTCGTTACGCGTAAAAACGATGAGAAATTCGCACGGTCCCTTCATGGCTTGACTCGTACTTTGATCGCCAACGCCGTTGCGGGAGTAACCGAAGGTTTCTCCAAAAATCTGGATTTATTCGGTGTTGGATACCGGGCCGAAGTTCAAGGTAAGAAACTTACGCTCAACATCGGTTATTCGCATACTGTTGTTTATGAAGCACCTGATGGTATTGAAATAGAAGTTGCCGATGGCGTCGGTGGGGCGCAAGCCCGAATCATTATCAAAGGGGCTGACAAGCAGATGGTCGGTCAGGTTGCTGCCGATATTCGCTTCAAGCGCCGCCCTGAACCTTACAAGGGTAAAGGGATTCGCTACGAAAATGAAGTTATTCATTGGAAACAGGGTAAGGCGGCAGTAGGATAATATGAAAGATAAGAGACATTTGGTAAAGAACCGCGAAAGGCGGGAGCGGCGGCGGTATCGTCTGCGCAAGATCGTTTCGGGAACGCCTGAACGGCCGAGAATGGTAGTGCATCGCTCTCTGCGTCACATTGAAGTGCAGTTGGTTGATGATGTGGCAGGTCACTCTTTGCTCGGTCTATCTACGCAGTGCAAAGATTTGAAGGATCGCGCATTTGACAGCCGTGTTGAACAAGGGCGCGAAGTTGGGAAGATCGTTGCTGCAAAGGCCCAAGAAAAAGGGATTGGGCAGGTCGTTTTTGATCGAGGCGGTTTTTTATACCACGGGATAGTCAAAGCCGTGGCCGATGGGGCGCGAGAAGCCGGACTGAATTTCTAAGGAGAACAGCGTGGCGAAAGCAGATAGTAGGTCAAGGTCCGATTCCAGCAATAGATCAAGGTCCGATTCCAGCAATAGATCAAGGTCCGATTCCAGCGGATCAGAGCTGAGCGAAGTGGTCGTCCAAAATAGCATCAAGCGCGTATCGCATGTGCGTAAAGGCGGTCGGCGGTTCAGCTTCAATGCGACAGTTGTCGTCGGAGACCGCAATGGGCGGGTCGGTGTCGGTGCTGGCAAGGCCGGTGAGATTGCCGAGGCAATTCGTAAGGGAACAGAGGCGGCAAAAAAGAATGTTGTCGAAATTTCAGTAACTGATGGAACGATTCCGCATGAGATCGTCGGTCGTTTTGGCGCGGCGAAAATCCTCTTTAAACCGGCATCGCCTGGAACTGGGGTTATTGCAAGTGGAGGCACCCGCATCGTATTAGAATTGGCCGGTGTCCATGATATTCTGACTAAGTCCCTAGGGTCCAATAATGTTCAGAACTCGATTAAGGCGACTATTGAAGCCCTTGTTCAGTTGCGCAGTCCCGAAATGGTAGCCCGGGAACGCGGTGTGCCCATTGAATCGCTCCGCGCATGGGGTTAATTGCTTTATGAAACTTGTAATAACACAAAGACGGAGTGCTATCGGTAGGGCCAAGGACCAAAAGGCGACGATAGAAGCTTTGGGTATCAAACGGCTTTCTCACCAAGTCGTTCACAACGACACGCCTCAGATTCGTGGCATGATCAATAAGATCAAGCATTTGGTCGAAGTTGAGGAAGTAGAAGGATAATCGGGAGCACAAAATGCGTATCGGGGAAATAAAGTGCCCTCAGGGGTCCAAGAAAAATCGCAAGCGTTTAGGCCAGGGGCCGGGTTCAGGTACTGGTAAGACGGCAGGCAAGGGGCATAAGGGACAGCGAGCAAGATCCGGAGCGAGGCGTGGTAATCGCATTGGCTTTACTGGTGGAACTTTGCCGTTGTTCCGGCATTTGCCCAAGATCGGTTTTTCAAACCAAAAATTCAAAACGACTTATCAAACCGTTAATATTCAGGATCTTGAAACGAGTGATGTTGTAGGTGACGTCGGACCAGAGGAATTGGCTGGTGCCGGATTGATAAAGAAGGCTTCAGGGCTCGTAAAGGTTTTAGGCCAGGGTGAATTGACTCGAAATCTGACAGTCAAAGCCCACAAGTTTTCTTCTGTTGCTGCAGAAAAGATCCAAAAAGCAGGCGGCAAGGCTGAGGTGATCTAAAGTGCAATTGCTGCAGAGTTTTCAGAATTGTTTTAAGATTCCAGATTTGCGACGACGGATCCTTTTTACTGTAGGGCTCTTGGTCGTTTATCGTATCGGTGGTCAGATTACTGTTCCCGGTGTTCAACTTGCTGTGCTCACCGAGTTTTTCCAAAGTTCGGGTAATACCCTTTTTGGCCTATACGATATGTTTGTTGGTGGGGCCTTTACTCGCGGAACGATATTCGCGTTAGGCATCATGCCCTATATTAGCGCCTCGATTATTCTGCAGTTGTTAGGGGCGGTAATACCCTATTTTCAAAAATTGCAACGCGAAGGCGAAGAAGGGCGTAAAAAGATCACCCAGTACACCCGTTATGGCACGGTTTTTCTTGCAGCTGCCCAGTCTTATGGCGTTAGTTTTTTCTTGGTCAATATTACGGCTCCGCTATCGGGGAGTCTCGCAGTACCGAATCCAGGTCTTGGATTTACGCTTTCGACGATGTTGACCATTACTACGGGCACAATATTCATCATGTGGTTGGGTGAGCAGATAACCGAGCGCGGTATCGGCAATGGGATTTCCTTGATTATCTTTATCGGTATTGTTGCCGAATTTCCTTATGCGATTAGTCAGGAATATTCACATTTCCTTATCAATCGTGGCTTCAGCAAGAATATCATTGAGGAAATTATCCTCGTTGTCCTGATGTTCGCCGTTGTCGCCTTTGTAATATTACTGACCCAAGGTCTGCGCAAGATTCCAGTCCAGTACGCTAAGAGGGTTGTTGGGCGGCGAGTCTATGGTGGTCAAGCCACGCATATTCCACTTCGGATTAACACCGCTGGAGTCATTCCCATAATTTTTGCACAGTCAATCATGTTCTTGCCCGGCACAATTACTCAGATGTTTCCCGGCAATGAGTTCATGTTGACCGTAGGGTCATTTTTCTCTACCGAATCGATGTTTTATTGGTTCGCTTATTCGATGATGATCGTCTTTTTTACATATTTTTATACTGCGATCGTTATGGATCCGAACCAGCTAGCTGATAATATGAAAAAACATGGGGGATTCATTCCCGGTATTCGCCCAGGACCCCGCACCGCCCAATATATCGACGGTATTATGACGCGAATTACTCTACCAGGGTCCATTGCCTTGGCTTTAGTTGCAATTTTCCCATTCTTCGTCACTCGCCAGTTCAATGTCGCTCCTTCTTTTGCCCAATTTTTTGGCGGCACGGGGCTCTTAATTGTCGTAGGCGTTGCTTTGGATACTTTGCAGCAGATCGAGTCCCAGTTGATGACCCGCCACTATGAAGGTTTTATGAAGCGGGGCAAGATCCAGGGGCGCAGAAGTTAATTACTAAATCGGAGTTAGTACAGTGAAAGTCAAAGCATCTGTCAGCAAACGCTGCACTGAATGCAAGATCGTTCGTAGGCATGGGGTTGTGCGTGTTATATGTAAGCGCAATCCCCGGCATAAACAGAGACAAGGCTGAGGAGAGCATATACTATGGCGCGTATTTCAGGTGTAGATTTGCCCCGCGACAAGCGGGTCACCATCGCGTTGACCTATATCTTTGGCATTGGGCATACCACGGCGGTCAGCATTGTCTCACAGGCCGGAATAGACCCTCAGACGCGTATCAATGGTCTGACTGAAGAGCAGCTCAATAGCGTACGTGCGATTATCGAGGCCAGTTATAAGGTCGAGGGTAGTTTGCGTGGTGAAACCACTATGAATATCAAGCGGCTGATGGACATCGGTTGCTATCGGGGTCTGCGGCATCGCCGCGGGTTGCCGGCTAATGGCCAGCGTACCAAGACGAATGCCCGGACTCGTAAGGGACCGCGGCGGGCTATCGCTGGCAAGAAAAAGACCCCCGAGAAATAAATCTCAAACGGAGAGGATTCATCTTTGCCGCCCGAAAGACACAGGAGACGCAAAAAGTCAAAGCAGGTAGAGGCCGTTGGTGTGGCCCATATTTTGGCTACGTTTAATAATACGATCATAACCCTGACCGATACCAAGGGAAACGTTATCTCTTGGGCTACTCCAGGGAAAATGAGCATCAAGGGCAGTCGCAAGTCCACACCCTTTGCGGGGCAGCTCGCTGCTGAAAAGGCGGCGCAAGAGGCCATGAGCATGGGTTTGCGCCGCGTTGAGGTGTGGGTCAAGGGGCCTGGTGTGGGTCGTGAATCAGCAATTCGCGCCCTACAGAATGCCGGCCTTGAGATTTCCGCGATCCGAGACGTGACCCCGATTCCGCATAATGGTTGTCGGCCGCCCAAGCGCCGCCGAGTATAGAGGAGATAGCGATAGATGAGTAGGCATACTGGTCCCAACTGCCGCTTTTGCCGCAGAGAAGGCGCCAAGCTTTTTTTGAAGGGCGAGCGTTGTAATTTGGAGAAATGCTCCTTTGAACGCCGGAGTTATGCCCCAGGCCAGCATGGTCAGGGGATGCGTCGTAAACAGTCCGATTATAGTGTGCAGCTTCGAGCAAAACAGAAGCTCGCCCGGCTTTACGGGATTCGCGAAGGCCAGTTTAGGGGCTATTACAAAGAAGCATCTCGCGTACCTGGCGTCAGTGGTGAAAACTTGCTGCGTTTGTTGGAGGGGCGGCTCGATAATATCGTTTTTCGGCTCGGT
>DQLG01000227.1 GCA_015660315.1 Candidatus Latescibacterota bacterium | reverse complement strand
TCGCTTCTTCCCTGCCTTCGCTCACCCCATCATTCATATACAGCACCGCCCGGCAACTAAACATCCGCGCCCCCCAAGCCATCGCCCGCCCGTGATTGCCCGAAGTCGCCGCCGCCACGACAATATTCCGCGTAATCTCCGCATATTTCCCATCGACCAAATCTTGCGTACTCACTTCTTGCTCGCCTGTGGCTTGCTGCACTTCGCCCTTCAACACTCCCAACATCGCATAGGTCGGCCCCGTCGGCTTAAAACTCCCGATCCCAAAGCGAAAACCCTCGTGTTTGCACCACAAAGCGCCAATATTACTCGCCTGCGCCAACCCATCAAGTGCAATCAATGGCGTGCGCTCATACCCAGGCCAACTCGTAATTTCGACCTTGGCCACAGCGAAGGCCTCCTGCTTGATTATCTCCCGTTGCTCCGGCCCATACTCTGCAAATTTTCGTGCCCGTGGGTTTATGAATAGCTGGGTATCATATTGCCCCATGATCAATCCCCTTCTTACAATTCCGCGCTAGCGAGACGAGATACAGTTGCTTATCGCACTTTCCCATAATCAATTTCCCTTTCCCAATGCCCGTCCTTGTGGGCTGCGAAACAGTTGATTATCATAAAGCCCCATAGCCGATTCTTTCATTAATTCTCAATAGACCTTCTGCCAAACAATAGCAGGATTTTCCTCCGTCTTCTTGTGGAACCTCCTGCTAATTACCACTATAACTAAGGGCTGGCTGAGGTTATTCCCTGAGCGGATTGCGGTCCCTATTTTGCAGAATTGCAAAATAGGATCAGACCGCCCCTCGTAGCGAGCTAGGGATGGCGGGCGAGAATGAGCGAAGGGGAAAAACCTCGGCCAGCCCGTCCACTGTTCCCAACCAGCAGCAGGAGGTATCCCATCAACACCATCGACACCACCGACGATGTCTTCTTAGACCACAACAAAGTCCCCCGTCGCATCCGCGCCGTCACCGTCAACAGCGCCTCCCCCCTACTCGTCTCCCTCGCCGCCGAAATAGGCTTCGAAGCCGTCTGGATCGAAAGCGAACACGCCCCCATCGGCTTCGAACGCGGCGAAACCCTGTGCCTCGCCGCCGAGGCCGGCGGCATTTATCCGCTCATCCGCCTGCCCGACGGCGAGCGCCACCACGTCCTGCGCGCGCTCGAGATCGGCGCCCGAATCATCCTCGTGCCCATGGTCGACGACGCCGACTACGCACGCCGCATCGTCGACGTCGGCAAATACCCACCGATCGGCCACCGCGGTTTCAATACCCGCACCCGCGGCATGGGCTTCGGCATGCACGATTTGCAAGACCTACTCGCCCGCGCCAACGCCCGCACCCACCTCTTCGCGCAAATCGAAACCACCGAAGCCGTCGCCCATATCGACGAGATACTCGCTGTCGACGGCCTCTCCGGCATCTTTATGGGCCCGGGCGACCTCGCCGTCAGCATGGGCCGGGCCGGTCAGATGGCCGATCCGGTGCTGCGCAAAACCGTGCTCGCCTGTATGGCCAAGGCCAAGGACGCCGGCAAACTGACCGGCATCTTCACCCTGCCGGGACCGCTGCTTTCCGCCGCGATGGCAGCCGGTTGCGACTTGGTCGTCTGCGGCGGCGATGTGATGGACCTGGGCACCGCCTGGAGCAAACTGCTCGGCGAAATCCCCATCGAAGGCGGATGAGAAAACCCCCGAGGTCGCCTGGACCCCGGGGGCATAACACTCAGCCGCGCAACACCTACGCCGACCGCACCGGCACGCCTTCGAGCAACCCACTCTCGTGCATATCGGCCCACTCGTCCACAAAAGTCTTGTTCCACTTGTCGGTCAGCGGATGTTCCATCATATCGCGATAGACCGTCCACATCGTTACTAACTCATCCGCGCCGTCGCGGAAGGCCGCGTGCGCCGTCTCCACCGTACGGATCAAGGCCGCCATCACAAAGGGCCGTTGCTGCCAACCGCTGAACATCTGCGCGCAATCGCGGATCAATTGCGTCGGGTCGCCGCCGACTTCTTTGACAGGCTCGCAAAAGGGCAGGATATGATCGACCCCGGCCTGGGCGACGGCAGCAGCCTGGGTCAGCGAGAAGACCGTGGTACAGAAAGTCTCGACCCCTTCTTCTTTTAATATGCTAAAAGCCTTGAGGCCGTTAACCGAACAGGGAATCTTGAGGATGATCTGGTCGGACATATCGGTGAACACTTTGCCAACCTCGAGCAATTCCTCGACGCTGTGCCCGTCAATTTCCATCACCACCGGTTTGTCGGTGATTTTGAGATATTCCTCGATCAGCTTGATCACCGAGCCGTGCTTTTTGGCATATTGATTGAGCACCACGGTATTGGTGACGATACCGGCTATGCCTAACGGCATCCATTCTTTTAAGTCGTCCGGCTCGCCAGCGAGCCAGATCGTCGGGCCACTTCCCTCGGCGCGGGCAGCCGCAACCGGTCCGTTCGCTGCCATAGTATTTTCTCCTGGCATGATGGTGTATATTACAACCCGTAACAAGGCACGATCTCTCGTGCCCCGTGAATATACTTTATTGACTGTCGCGGCAAAAGTGACGACCGCGTTCATGCCCATCGCCAACGAGGCCCCATGCAACTCAGCCCAGCCGAACTCGCCGATAACGCCCTCAGCCCAGAAACGCTCGATCTCGCCGTGTGCCATTTCAAAACCAGCGGCTACGTGCTCTTTACAGGCGTCCTGCCGCCCGACCTCATCGCGGCGATGCACGCCGAATTCACCCAGGTGTTCAACGCACATATCGCCAACGCCGAAGAAAACCGCGGCGCCAACCGCTACCAGATGCACCTGCCCTTCGCCAAGCCTTTTATCGACCCACGCGTTATCGAAAACCCCTTCGTATTGCCGATCGTCGAAGCGATTGTCGGCGACGACTGCGTCTGCACCTATTTCGCCTCGGATACCCCCTTGCCCGGCTCCGAACACCAGGCGGTACACGCCGACACTCACCCCATTTTCCCCGCAATGGGCATGGCGGTGCCCACCTACAATATCGGCTTCAATATCCCGCTGGTCGATTTCCGCGCCGACAACGGTCCAATGCAAATCTGGCCGAGCACTCACCTGACCTCACCCGGCACCGATATCGCCGCGGCTGCGCCGCTTTTGCACAGCGAAGAGCTGCTGATGCCCGCCGGTTCGTTGTTGATACGCGATTTGCGCATGTGGCACCGCGGGACCCCTAATCACTCAGACGAGATCCGCCCGAATATGGCGATGATCTACGCGCAGCGCTGGCTCAAGACGCACTATCCGCCGGTCGGCATCCCCCAGACGACCTACGACGGATTATCGCCAAGGGCACAACAGCTCTTCCGCGACGAAGACATCGGCGGTCCCCTGGCGCACGCGCCGTCTTGATGCACCCGTCCGCTCCGGCTATCTTCTCGGTCCCGGTGATCGTGAGATACCGCTAATTAGCCCTGCCTTATTATCCCGCTTCATTACGGAGCCACCATGAGCGAAAACTTCAGGACCAACAAAACCAAGGCCGCCTTGATCAGCGGCGAAACAGTCAATGTCGCCGAGATCAATCGAATATTCGACCCCGCCGTCGTCGAACTCGCCGCGCAAGCCGGCTTTGGCTGCGTCTGGATCGATATGGAACATTCCCATCTCGACCTCGTCGCGCTGTCGACGATGATCCTGGCGGCGCGGACCGTCGATCTCGATGTGATCGTCCGCATTCCCAAAGGGCCCTATAATCAGGTGATCAAACCTTTCGAGGTCGGCGCCAATGGCCTAGTCTGGCCTCACTGCAAAAACGCCGACGAAGCGCGTGAATTCGTGCAAATGGCCAAGTTCCAACCGCTGGGCAAACGCGGCGTCGGCGGCGGCCGCGACTCGCACTACGGCACACTCGACTTCAACCAATACACCGAACGCGCCAACACACAAACCCTGCTCGGGGTGATGATCGAAGACGTCGAAGGCGTCGACGATGTCGAAGCTATCGCCGCCGTCGAGGGCATCGACCTGCTCTTCGTCGGCCCGAGCGATCTAGCGCACAGCTATGGAGTCGGCCACCAAGGCGTACACATCGAGCACGAGCGCGTGCAAAGCGCCTTCGACAAGGTCGCCGCCGCAACCGCCAAACACGGCAAGGCGATGGGCACGGCGGTCGGCCCAGGCGAATCTATGTGCAGCGTCGCGGCAAAGGGCGGGCGCTGGTTCAATTGCAGCCACGAGTTGGGCGCGCTGACCGCTGGCTATCGCAACGCGCTGCAGGCCGCCGAGGTCATTACTGGAAAATAGAGACTTACGTTTGTTAGAATGGCCGAAAATCGAGCGGAAGGACCCGCGACAATGTCACTGGAATTAACACCAGACCACCTCCAACAATACGCCCGCGACGGTTATACCATCGTCCGGAGCGCCTACACCGCCGCTGAATGCGACAACTTCGTACTATATATGCTGGATGTGCACGCCGGCCGCATCCAGATCGAAGGTTTCGGCCCCCGCGAGCCCGACGACTGGAATCGCGTGATCAGCCGCAACCTACACCACCCGCTCGGCCTGGCCTGGATGCTCGATGCGCGCTTGCGCCAACCGCTACAGACCCTATTGGGCGAAGAGCCCGACGGGGTGCAGAGCATGTATTTCTACCAGGGCTCAGAGCAACGCCGGCACCAGGACGCGTTCTACTTGCCCGGCTGTATGTCGGCCTGGGTCGCGCTGCAAGAGGTCAACGCGCAAAACGGCAGCATCGCCATCCAGGTCGGATCGCACAAGAAACCGCTGATACACAAGCAAGATTTCAGGGAGGACGCCGACGGCAGCAAGGGCCGCTGGCACGGCTGGAACCAGGACGACACCTTCGACGCGCTATTCGAACAGAACGGCCTGCCCGAAATCTCGGTCGAAGCGCAAAAAGGCGACGTGGTCTTCTTCGACGGCCGGCTGATCCATCGCGGTGGCCCGATCCTGGAGCCGGGTTCCTTCCGCCACAGTTGGGCCGGCCACTACATCCCCCGCTCGTACAATCCCTGGCCCTATGAAAGCTATCCGCGCTTGCGTGTCTCCTTCGACGGAGTCTGCCGCTTCACTCCGACCCATTAAGCCATTTTCATCACACCGGCTGCAACGACCGCCAACGGTAGTAATAAAGCTGTATTTTCTCCGATAAAGTCTCGCGAATATTGTCGGCCAG
>DQLG01000128.1 GCA_015660315.1 Candidatus Latescibacterota bacterium | reverse complement strand
GTGCTCAACGATCTCGTGCGAATCCCGACGATACAGCACCACGTCTAAGGGGTAAGAGACGTCTATCGCACTATTGCGCGTCGCCTCGAACGCCAGACACCCGCCCTTGAGGGCCAGGTCAAGCGGCGAATCATAACGCAGCACCCGATCCAACAGCGATTTGCCATAACCCGATTCGCCGATGATATAATAGGGGCTACCCTGACTGACCTCGACCCAATTGCCCTGCGGATAGAGCATATAGAGCTTGTGCTCCTCGTCGCGGGCCAACTGCCCCCCTACCAACGCGTGCAAGTTGAAGCGCAGCCCCGCCTCAGCCAATGCCTTTTTATCTTCTTTGGCGACGCGACGAATCTGTCGGGCGATCGAATTGACCGCCTTGTAGAGTTTGTCGAAAGGCTCGTCGTTCTCTTCCATCACCTCGTCGAAATAGGTCAGGGCCTTGTCGCGCACCGAACGCAGTCCAGAGGTCATCACAAAAATTGGTTGCTCGCCGTATTCGTGGGTCGACACCTTGCGCGCGGTAATGCGCTGGGTGCCGGTGGTGATGCGGGTATCGGCGATACCGACCAGGCCCTCTTCGACCTTCATGCCCAAACAAAACGTCATTCTTGGTCTCCCGTAGGCGCGAGCTGGAAAAACGTGCTATTAATCGAGTTGTTGACCTGGTTGAGTTCGAGCTGAAAACGGTCGAGAAATTCGTGCAAGCCCCGCTCGATAATCTCGCCGATATCGCTATAGATCAGCTCGGCGCGCAGACGGCCCAGGCCGCGTTCAGCCGGGTTGGCGAAGGCATTGTCGGCCGAACCGGTGATCCGGTGCAGCGAGCGTTCGGTCTCAATCAGGCAGTAGTGAATCGAACGCGGAAACTCCGGATCGAGGATTAAGAATTCCGCCACATGCGACGGGCTGATAATGCCGAAGCGCTTGCGGTACATCTCAAAGGCACTGGCCGAACGCAATAGCGCGCCCCATTGCAAATTGTCGTAGGGCGTGCCGACATCCAGCACCGTCGGCAACAAAATGAAGTATTTGACGTCGAGGACACGCGAGGTCTTGTCGGCACGCTCCAATAGCGTCCCCATGCGCGCGAAATGCCAAGCCTCACCATGCGACATCGTCGCCGACATAATGCCGGTGAAGGTGTGGCTGGCCTGGGCGATGCGCTTGAAAAAATCATCCGGCACCTGCAATGCCAGCCCCTTATGCACCCCCGTGATCATCAGGTAAAAGGTGTTGATCTGCTCCCACGTTTCAGAGGAGATGATCTGGCGCACCGAACGCGCGTTTTCACGGGCTCGGGACAAACAGGAGACGATCGAATGCGGATAGTCGCGGTCGAAGGCCAAAAATTCGATGACATTCTCCTGGCTGGCCTCGCCGTAGCGCTCGCGAAAAAGCCCGTAGTCTCCGGTTACCTGCACCAGCGGCGCCCACTGCTGGTCCATCTGCATCGACAGGTCCAGGTTGAGATGCATATTCACCTGGATAAAACGGGCGATATTCTCCACCCGCTCCACATAGCGATTCATCCAATAGACGGCTTCGGCGGCCCGGCTAAGCATCTGGCGCGACCTCCTCCCCCTCGGCGACCAACACCCAGGTGTCCTTGGAGCCGCCGCCCTGCGAAGAATTAACCACCAGCGAACCCTTCTTAAACGCCACCCGCGTCAGCCCCCCCGGCACAATGTGGATATCCGACCCGTAGAGCGCATAGGGGCGCAGATCGACGTGCCGCCCTTCGAGATGGTCGTCGACAATGGTCGGCACCCTGGACAGCGCGATGGTCGGTTGCGCGATATAATTGCGCGGCGCGGCCTCGATCCGCCGAGCGAAATCTTCGCGCTCTTCGGCAGTGGAGTGCGGTCCGATCAGCATCCCGTAGCCACCCGATTCACCGGCAGCTTTGACGACCAACTTGTCCAGATTGGCCAGCACGTGCGATCGCTGCTGCTCGTCCCAGCAGAGAAAGGTCTCCACATTGGGAATTATAATATCCTGGTCCAGGTAGTATTTGACCATCTGCGGCACATAACTGTAGACGACCTTGTCGTCGGCGATCCCCGTGCCGGGAGCGTTGCCGATGGCGACGCGACCAGCCTTATAGACCTCCATCAGCCCCGGCACACCCAACGTCGAGTCGGGGCGAAAAACCTGCGGATCGAGAAAATCATCGTCGATGCGGCGGTAGATCACGTCGACGCGCTGCAAGCCCCTGGTCGTGCGCATCATCACAAAACCGTCAGAGATCATCAGATCGCGGCCTTCAACCAATTCGACGCCCATCTGTTGCGCGAGGAAGGCGTGCTCGAAATAGGCCGAATTGTAGACGCCCGGCGTCAACACTACCACCATCGGGCTATCGATATGGTCGGGGGCCAGATAACTCAACGCCGCCAGCAGACGATCGGGATAATCGTCGACGGGGCGCACCGGCATCGCACTAAAAATCTGCGGCAAGGTTCGCTTGAGGACCTGGCGATTCTCGAGCATATACGAGACACCGGACGGACAACGCAAATTGTCTTCGAGTACGTAAAACTGCCCGTCGCCGCCGCGGATCATATCCGTGCCGGTGATATGGCACCAAATGCCCTTGGGCGGGTCGAAGTCGCGGCAAGTGGGCATATACCCCTTTGACGACTCAATCACAAATTGGGGTATGACCCCGTCTTTGACGATTTTTTGCTCGTGATAGATATCATCGAGAAATAAATTGAGCGCCTCGATACGCTGTTTGAGCCCGCGCTCCAATAGCGCCCAATCCTCGCCGACGACGATCCTCGGCACGATATCGAAAGGCATTATCTTTTCGGAACCGGCATCGTCGTGATAGACATTGAAGGTTATGCCCATATTGAGCAGGGCCAACTCGGCGGCCTGCTGGCGGCGTTGCAGTTCACCATCCGAAAATTGGCCGAGCCTTTCGATCAACAGCGCCGCGTCGGCCTTGGGCCGCCCTTGGGCGCCGAACAACTCGTCGTAAAAACCCTCGGTATCGTAATTGGCTAGATTCATAGTCCCTCAACAGGTCGACAGGGCTGTATGTCCGTCGGATTCGGTCTCTTGCACGGTCTCGTGATAAAACACGTTCATCTCCGTCATTTGTGCGGAACCGAATATGGTCGCAAAAGACGCGTCGGCCGCGTCCCGACCGGTACCGATTCGTACTATCGAGTCCAGCGGGATCAACTTCGTCGGGTCGAATAGAAACCAGCGCTGTCCCAAATAAGCCTCGAAGCAGGCGTGAAAATCGGGCGGCTGTAACCCCTGGGCATATCCAGTGACAAAACGCGCGGGAATATTCAGCGCACGGCACAACGCGATACCCAAATGGGCGAAGTCCCGGCAGACACCCCGCCGACCGAGCAATGTATCATTGGCCGCGGTGTGCGCATCGCTCGCTCCGAAGGCGTATTCGACATTGGCGTGAATCCAGTCGCAGATCGCCTGCACCCGAACATACCCTGGTTGGACCGCGGCAAACTCGCGGGCGGCGAAATTCAATAATCGATCCGAGGGGCAATAACGACTGGGATAAACATAATGTACGATATCCAGCGGCAATTTGGCAGGGGACACCTCGGCAAGGCCCGCCGTCGACACCTGCACCGGCGCTCGTGTACCGCTGGCGCGATAGTGCAATGTGAATTCACCGACTGGCGCGTGTAAACGCATATGCCGGCTTCCGGCGACGAGTTTCACCTGCTCAACCGCCAAGTCAGGATCCGTTTGCAATTTTTCTTCCGTTATCTCTTGGCAGGCACTGTCAGCGACGGCAACATTAAAAACAAAGGCAATGGGCGCTTTGACTTGGTAGCGCAACCGACAACCGACCGTAAATCGCATGGGCTCCTCCATATTAATTGACAAGGTGATTCGCTTTGTGTTTTGTTAGCTATAATCTAAGCATTGACGAACCATATCGCCGCAAAGGACCTAAATGGGAGAAGACCTCACCCCCCGCAAAGAGCGCGCCATCTTAGTCGGCGTCACGCTCCCCGGCATGTCCGACTGGGAAGCCGAGGATTCGCTCGACGAACTCGGCCGCCTGATCGACACCGCTGGTCTCAAAGAGGTCGAGCGCGTACAACAAGCACGCGTCCGCATCGACTCGGCGCAATATATCGGCACGGGCAAGGCCGAGGAGATAAAAGAGCTGGCCG
The DNA here is from genome assembly GCA_015660315.1 of Candidatus Latescibacterota bacterium. GTDB lineage: Bacteria > Latescibacterota > UBA2968 > UBA8231 > UBA8231. The sequence continues at coordinate 2,472 of DQLG01000128.1, read as the reverse complement.
AGCAACACCAGGCCGATATGATCGTCTTCGACAACGACCTTTCCCCCGCACAGATGCGCAACCTCGAAAATACGATCAAATGCCGGATCCTCGACCGCAGCGCAGTGATCCTCGATATTTTTTCGCGCCACGCCCGTAGCCACACCGCGATGATCCAGGTCGAGTTGGACCAGCTCAATTACCTGCTGCCGCGCCTGACCCGCTACTGGAACCATCTCTCGCGCCAGGCCGGCGGCGGCTCGATCAGCGGCATGGGGGCGGCCGGCGTGCGCGGCCCAGGCGAGACCCAGCTCGAAATCGATCGCCGCCTAATCCGCCGCCAGGTCAATATCCTCAGTGCCAAGCTCAAAAAAATCGGCAAGCAGATGGCGACAAACCGCAAAAATCGCGCCGACGTCTTCAAGGTCGCCCTGGTCGGCTATACTAACGCCGGTAAATCAACTCTGATGCGCGCACTTTCAGGCTCCGACGTGCTGATCGAAGACCAGCTCTTCGCCACCCTCGACTCGACCACCCGTGCCGTCGACCTCGACCACCGCCATAAAATCCTGCTCACCGATACCGTTGGTTTTATTAAGCGCCTGCCACACCACCTCTTCGCCTCCTTCCGCGCCACCCTCGAAGAGGCCATCGAGGCCGATCTGCTGCTGCACGTCGTCGACCTCAGCTTTCCCAACTACCAATCCCAGATCTATACCGTCGAAAACGTCCTACTCGACCTCGGGCTCGAAGACCGGCCGACATTGACCGTCTATAACAAAATAGACCAGATCGCCCCCGGCGAAGAGGCGCGCACTATGCAAGCCTATGCCGAGCACGAAGACGCCATCGCCGTGTCGGCTTTTAAAAATATCGGCCTCGACGCGCTACGCGAAAAGATCATATCCTATAGCGACGCCGATGACGTCATTCTTGAGCTACAAGTCCCGCAAGCCGAAGGCCGGCTATTGGCCAACTTGCACCAACAGGGCCAGGTGATCGAAGAAAGTTATGTCGACAACGACGTCTGCCTGCGCATACGCCTCGAAAGATCCTGGGCTAATCGCTGGCAGTTGCAACGCTTCTTGCTGAGCAATCCCTAGGCTGCCAAATAACCCAGCTCGACCGCCTCGTCGATCATCTGGCGCGCATAGGTCCACAACGCCGGCGCACCTTCGCCAATATGTTCATTGCGCGCGAGCACCTGCTCTTTTTTGATCCCGTGTTTTCGCCACGCGGCCCCCTCGCCATGAAAATTGAGCAATAGCGGCTGTAGTCGGTCGAGTGCAGCCGCATAACGCGCCTCGGGGCTCTGCCGCAATTCAAACTCATCCCACAATGCTCGCATAACACCGGCCTGGTCCGTTGGCAAGAGCCAAAAAAGCCGGTCTGCCGCCTTTTGTTCGCGTTCTTCCTTATCCAGGTTCGCCACCTCGTCGTAGGCGAAGGTGTCACCCGCGTCTATCTCCACCACGTCATGGATCAACAACATCTTGAGCACCTTGAGTAAATCGACTTCGGCACTGGCGTGCTCGACGAGCAAAACGGCCATCAAACTCAAATGCCACGAATGCTCGGCGTCGTTTTCAGGACGCCGGTCGCCGAGTAGTAAGGTCTGGCGAAAAACCTGCTTAAGTTTCTCGGTTTCAAGGATAAAAGCCAACTGTGTTTCGAGACGGTCGACAGCCATCTATCGCTCCTACGGGATTTTTGCTTAGTATTAAAAGAACCCAGAAAGATGAAAATGAGACCGAAACCGCTCAAAGTCCAATCAGAGAATCAGTGGTTCCAACGCGCCGAGGTATTGCAACGCAACCGCAAGAAGCGCAACCAGCACCGCCAGTTCCTCGTCGAGGGCGTGCATTCACTCAACGCCCTTGTCGCCAACGACGCCTGGACCATCGAAGCCCTGCTCTATACCCCCGACCGACGGCTCTCCGATTGGGCGAACGCGATCCTCGATACCGCACCCGCCCGCCATCACTTAGAACTAAGCACCCCGCTAATGGACAAACTTAGCGATAAAGACGAGCCGTCAGAACTTATCGCCATCGTCGATATGCCCGCTGACGACCCCGCACGCATCCCCGTTAAGCGCGAGGCCTTTATCGTGCTCGCCGACCGTCCGCAAAGCCCTGGCAACCTCGGCACCCTGATCCGTTCCTGCGAGGCCTTCGGCGCACACGGTCTCATCGTCACGGGCCATGCCTGCGATCTCTACGACCCGCCCACCCTGCGCGCGGCAACCGGCGCACTTTTCGGCCTGCCCACAACACATATCTTTTCGCAGGAAGATCTCAATACGTGGTTAGAACAACTCCGCCAACAGGCCCCGGGCCTGCAAATGATCGGTACTAGCACACACGGCGAGACCACGCTTGCCCACTGCCCCTTCACCGCGCCGACCCTGCTGGTCATCGGCAACGAGACTGTCGTCCTGAGTCGCCGCATACGCGAGCTCTGCGACTGGGTCGGCTCGATCCCGATGGCGGG
>DQLG01000229.1 GCA_015660315.1 Candidatus Latescibacterota bacterium | reverse complement strand
TTTTTCAGGGTGCCAAAGAATGCGTCACTTGGCTCGATGCCGATCCGCAACGGGCCCAGATCGACGAACAAAAAGAGGCCATGATGGATCGCGTCATCGCCGCCTACCAAAAAGCCTGGGCATAATACCGACGGGATATCATCTTCGAGAAAAAACGGCCATGCACCGCGCTGATAACAAAGCGGTGCATGGCCATTTTTTTGGCCTCTTTCATCCCGGACGTTGGCAGATGGAGGGGTGCCTGCAGCGGGTAGTTTTAATGGGCGGGGCGAGGCAAAGGGTCTGGAAGGGAAGTGCGGGGGGAGTGTTCGCGACGGGCCTAGGGTTGAACATACCCACCGTGGTCAGCCCCGCAGCTCCAGCACCCACTGACAGACATTGTAACAACGTTTCCCAGAGCGCTACGTCACTACGACAAGAAGTCAGCCTTTCTGCGGAATCTCATCCCCCTCAGGCACTGGGGAATTGACCCAATACCCCTCCGGATCCTCGCCGCGGCAGATATAACCGTTCGCCCGTCGTTCCTCCCGCGTGCGCACATCCGGCGGCATGTAGCGCAAAGTCAGGCCACAGCGGCGACGATCGGCAAGATTGGGTCTGGAGCCGTGCAACAACATATCGGTGTGCATTGAAATCTGCCCCGCCTGCATAATAAAGGGCACCGGCTCGCCACCCCATTTGAGCGGATCATGCACACTCTGCCCCAGCACATTCTGTTCTTCTTGAGTGCTGTGCTCAAAGGGAATCTGCCCGTGCAGATGCGAACCCGGAATCACCGTCATCGGCCCGTTCTGCTCTGTCACATCGTCAATCGCCAACCATACTGTCACGACCTTGCTCGGCGTCAACGGCCAATAGGATGCGTCCTGGTGCCAGCTCACCTTTTTGCTGTCACCCGGATCCTTGGAAAAATAGTGCGTCATCATGCTGACGAGATTCGGCCCGACAAGATCCTCAACGTAGTCGAGTATTCGGCGGTCGTGTAACAGATCGTAGATCCCCTTGCAGTGGCGATGCCAGCCATTGATCGAATAGCTATTGTGACCGGCGGCCTTGGCCTTTTCCATCATCTCATCGAAATAACGCCGATTCGCCGCGGCCTCCTCCGGTGTAAAAACATGCAACGGACAGATATACCCCTGTGTGTTGTATTGCTCTACCTGCGCTTTGCTCAGGTGTTTTGGCTCGTCGTTCGCAACGGGAAAAAAACGGATCTCGCGCTTCATATCGGGCAAGGCGTCAGTAAGGGCCATCGCTTAGCTCCTAGGGATTGTGCCGCGAAAGAAATTCGCGCACCAGTTGGTTCAATTGCTCGGGGGCTTCCAAGTTGCTCATATGACCGACGCCCGGCAGCACTTTTCTTTTCGCGCCGGGAATGCGGCGATACAACTCGTCGGCGATCTTGCGGCAATCACGGTTGTCGAGTTCGCCGACGAGGACCAGGGTCGGCGCTTGAATTTCTTCCAGGCGAGCAAAGGCCGGTGGCGCCAACTCCGTACCCGGGTCCTCGTTGAGCCAGAACCAACCCGAATAGTCGGCGACCATCCGACGAAAAAAGACCTCGGCCTCGGAATGTGCAAAAATGGTCTCGTGCCCCGGGGCCTGCAACCACAACGCCCGCGCCACCTCGACATCCTGTTCGCGCGCAGCCGTAAAGATCGCAGCGAAGAATTCTCGTATCTCCACCGACCAAGGATAGCCGCCCAAACCCGAGTCGAGCAACACCAGCGCGCCGACCGAATCGGGATAGCTCAGCGCGAAATCGGTGGCGATCCGCCCCCCCATCGACAATCCCAGTAAATGCGCCGAAGCTATGTCGAAATACTCCAACAGCGCCTTGAGGTCGTCGACGTCCGCATACGCTTCGGCACCCGGAGGGTCGGAACGACCGAAGCCACGCACATCGTAACGCAGTACTTCGTGCTCACCCGCAAAAAAAGCGAACTGCCCGTCCCACAGCCGAGCGTCGAGCGCATCGCCATGAATCATCACCAGTGGTGAACCTGCACCGGCCCGCTCGCAGTGCAGACGCGTACCGTTGACCGCAACTAGCCCTTCGCTCAAACGCCTAGGGCCTCCTGCACATCGCGTACCAACTGCTTCAAATCGATGGGCTTGGAGATAATGCCGGCGACACCGAGAAAATGCTTTTTGCCAAGCGATAACTCGGTAAAGATCGCCGGCTCGACCGCCCACAACGCGCTCAAGGCCTCCTGGCCGGTCATCCGCGACATATTCAGGTCGAGCAACACTAGGTCGATCTCCTCGACGTGTAACCTGGATAGATTAAAACTCTCCTGACCGTCCGCCGCCTGCAGTAGCGTATAACCATAGCTCTCCAATATCGACGCCACGACCCGGCGGTTTTTTGCTTCGTCCTCGACGAGCAGGATCGTCTCCTCGCCGTAGCGGATCAAAGCCCAGCTTCTCCGCAGCCACCCGCTGGTCTGTACCCGGCGCTAGCGCAGTGTAGCAAACTTTAGCATCCATGTAAGATACATTAAACACTCATCGTATCATGTTCGGGGAATAAAGATAACCATAAAGCAGTCGTAACTCTTAGTAATGCATTATTTCATTACTATTCAATAGGGCATCGGTGCCTGATGGCACGCCGATTTCCATGCGATATACCGGGTATTGGGTTGATCGCATGCTAAAAACACGATAGGCTCGTCGAAAACTGATCGGATACGTGGGGGATCTAACGCGGATACAGAAATTCGCGCCATGAGTGATAAACACTGTAAACCCTAGTACTAACCGCTAAGCCCCCATCCCGGCCGCCCTACCACAGCTTCAGCGAATCAGCGTCACCATCCGCCGCACCATCTGCCCACCCCCGCGCAACTCCCATACATAAACCCCACTCGCAATCTCCTTACCCGCATCGTCACGCCCATCCCACGTTGCGCGATAACGTCCCACATCACGATACCCACGAAACAAATCGCGCACCCGCTGCCCCGACGCGTTGTAGACCCGCAGTGTCACCGAACCCTGCTCTGAAACTTCATACGGAATCACCACCCGCCCATTAAACG
>DQLG01000589.1 GCA_015660315.1 Candidatus Latescibacterota bacterium | reverse complement strand
GTTCAGCAAATATAAGCGGATGACACCCTTTGACATAACAATACGCACGCCGGATGGGCAGCAACTGCTGCGCATCACTCGGGGCATTTCGATCTTCCTCTCGACCGTCCGGGTCCTCGATGAGAAGGATCAATACATCGGTGGGTTCAAGCAGAAATTCTTCTCAATTGGCGGCTCCTTCGCCGTGCTCGACGCCGACGACCATCCCGTATGTCAACTGCAGGGCAAATGGACCGGATGGGACTTCAGATTCATGGCCGCCGAGACCCAATTCGCAAAAGTCAGCAAAGAATGGGCGGGTATTGGTAAGGAAATGTTCACCAGCGCCGATAACTACGCATTGACAATTTCCGAGGCTGTACCAGCAGATCACGTAGCCCGACAACTAATTCTCGCCGCTGTCATGTGCATTGACATGGTACTGAAAGAATAAACACGGTCCCGCCCATTGCCCGACATGCCGGCAATCGTTATCGGCGACGAATATTTGCGCGCCTCGCCTACGCTCTTCTGGAAAGCTGAATTGGCTGGGGTATCAACGCATTCGGCATTAAATAGCCTGACGCGCTGCGAGGATGTTCCTCGTTATATGGACGCTACCAAGTCTTGATTTTACTGCGTGCCTCCTCAATCGACTTAAACCAATGGGTATATCGAGGCATTCTCGCCGCAAGCGCGCATTAAATGACTCGATATGTGCGTTATCTGTTGGGGTTGCTGGTCTCGATAAGACCGACTGGATCTCATGCCAATACGCCCATTGGTCCAGCGCAACCGAGGTAAATTCTGGACCATTATCGACGCGGATATTCTTGGGGACTGATCATCGACGGGACATGCTGGCCAACCGTTCGGCCACTTGGATACCTCGAAAATGAGCCCCGATCCCGATATATGCACTCTCAACGACTAAAGTGATCGACTATCGTTAAGACCCGGATTCGACGGCCCAACGAAATACCGAGAAATTGGGCCCACGCTGAATAGGTCGGTGACCTCGCCGGCTATAAAACGAGGGCGAGGTCCACGCAGGTAGATCTTTGCAGTAAGAATCTTTTGGCGTGATTGATTGAATAAGCCTAGCAAGGTGAGTATGCTAAGAAATTAGCTGCGACGAGGTCGAGCTGTTGCGGAGTCATGGCGATCAGAGATTCGCTAGCACTCTTGCTGCGTTAGCATTCGAGCACAGGCTGAAGATTGCCGCTTTTACTTTGAACACATCGAAATACAGCGTTTGACGCTACCTACCCCAAGAGCTTACTGCCATGTGGTAGTAGCTTGGCAAGCGCGATAAGTTGCTCATCGACCATGAGATGCCTCCTTAGATTGACATTAATGACCGGTTTGGGGGATTTAAGCGATCCCAACAGTACCACCTGACCCGGGCTGCCACCCGCTGCCGGCGTTTTTTGAACTAAGATCAAATGCACACTACACGTAAGCCTTGAATTATTGCTTTGAGTAAAGATACGATTGAAACACCATCGTATTTGTAATAAACCATCGTTTTATTATTCAGTAATGAATAAAATGCTCATGCGACGCCATTACCGCGATGACCGGAGTTTGCACTCCGCTTGGTCGGCAGGGATATTTTTTCAATGCGGCCATTTTCGCAAGGAGTATTATGGTACGATTCTCAACGAACCGGATCGAATTCGCAGGAAGCATCTAGCGCGGGAGGGTTGGCTGCGGCAAGGCTAGATAGTGTAATCGGCGATTCGCAGTCCTCGGCAACGACAACAATAGCCTCTGAGATCTGATGAAAACGAGTTAGGATTCAACTCATTGTAAACAAAATACTTGGGTAATTTATAGGATCAAAATACCACACCGCAGCGCCCTGCATATACATAATCCCCGGCGAATTGACCAGATGATAAAATCCCGATCGGGAGATTGATCGTAGACCGTTGGCGGCTTGGTGATGGGTAGGACTCACCTCAACGGAAGCGAATTAGTGCTGCGAATGTTATTGCATAAGAGAAGGACTTGGGAAACAGGGATCGCCCCTATGGCCTTCTGTGGCGACAGCAGCTGGATCAACAATAGTCACAGCACGATATGCAAATGTCCTTGCCTGTCAATGGTCATCGTGCTCTCAACGGCAATTCGTCCCTCGAGCACGTAGTTTTCCAAGCGCTGTGCCGGCCAGTCTTGGCGTCCCCATTGACCGAGCTATATCGCCTATTTTTGACCACCGATATTCAACGACAGCGCCCACAACGTATTAGCACGGCCTAAAGCAACCGTGTTAACGTAGAGGTTTTGATCTGCCTGATGGGATGGCGATGCGATGAGTGTAAGTGGTCGGCAGACCAACGGAGACGGTAGGGCTCGGTGAGAATAAGCACGGTATCATAAAAGTCGCCCACAAAAAAACGGCGCGAGAAAAATCCGCGCCGCAATACCCAACAGTGGTAGTTATTATACCTTCCGGGCTTAGCAACCCCCACTGCCCTGGGGTGTGCTAAGAGCTTCGTCCTACTTCTTCAATAGACTTTCCGAATGGTGCTCCGACCAGCCCAAATTCTGGCTTCTCTGCCTCTTGACGCATCCGCTCTGTCATCTCATACAGGACCTCAACGTGTACCTGTAGTTCATGCAGAAAATCTACACGATCGGGGTTTTCCTCTACTAATCGAAGTAAATCACTCCGACGAGCATCAATACTCGAGTAGGTCTTGATGTAGTGTTCTTCAATATTCACGGCGGCCCTCCTACAACGCAATAAAGCCAGTGCGGACAAATCGGGGAGAGAAGTCTATCCCATAGATACTGACAAAATCGTTTTCGCGCAAACGGCTTCATCGATACTGAAAAAAATATTGTTGCGTAACGTAAAGGAGACATCGTGCGGGCAACTGTGAGTGACTGCTTTATGCAGCCGACCGCTACCCGCCACCGCATTCGCGATGGTCGTGATGCAGGGAATCTAGTTTGTTATGTAATTGCCAACGTACACCAAGAAGATGCCATACAAAAGTTGCCAGTGAGTTGACCGATAAATTGCGCAACATAGCGTGATTTATCTATCCGTGGGAGCACCCGCGTGGAAAAAACAAAGCCATCAGTGCGGCTTTGAGAACAGCACTGAATTTATACTGCTATTAACTGTGATTTTGGTCGAATTAACCGAACTTCTGTTCTATTGCCGCCCGAATAGCGCCTCTTGATTCTGCCGATTTTGGTGATTCAAGTATCAATGCAATCTCCTGTTTAGCCACAGAGCTACCTATTCTGCTCTGCTGGCCAGCAGCAAGGCAATCTATGGTCCCCCAAGGCTAGCCGGCATTCAACCAGTGGACCATTTTGTGCCTATGAGTAAATTATATAGCCTTTTCTGCAATGCTATATCTTGCCAAGGTGCAGTAGCTCAGATAGGAAATCTTTGGTCACTTATGTACATTCTGCCGCAGAGTATAAATTGATCGCGAACCACCGGAAATAGCCTTATATCGCACCTTGAGCCGCTACGCGCCGAGACTGTCGATCGCTGTGTATATTAGTGATGCTGGTATTACAAAGGCCTACTGAAATTCGCATTGCATGGCCTTGATCTTCCAGTCAGACTTACACGCCCAATCCGTCGTCCCCGGCCGCGCCCGTATCCTCCTTATCCGACCACAAATTCTCGTCCACCATCAGTTGCATGGTGTGTTGACGCAGTCTGCGTTTAACCTGACCATTAAGTTGATCGCTGATGTCTTCGATCTCAGCGGGATACCCGCAATAGGCCCATACGCAAAACCGTTTTACTTCGAGCTTTGTCCGCTCAACCTCACAGATGACAATGCGCGTTTTAGCCGCAACGTCTTCATTCAACATGACCATGTAAGATCGGGAACGGAGATCCGCCGGTGCCATAAGATAGCTTCTCCTTTCTCAATAATTGGACACATATACACTCCCGAATCGGCAGTAGCAAAATTACAACCGAGATACTAAATGGACAAATTGCACAGCGCGAAGTCGCCGATATTATGCATCTTGGATGGTTTGCCTGCCGACTACTTTGCCCCAACTCTGATAAATGGTAGACGGTGCCGGACTGCTCGCCGGGCGAACCCGGCCTTCTTCTGCGGCCAATATCCGCTACTCGACGACCTTAGCGGTCGTAGCGATGGTTATCTCGCAAGAAAATAGTCCGATTTTCACGAGCAGAAAGGGAGATCGCCGCACCAATCTGGAGATCCAATAGGGCATCCTCGGGAGGATTATTTACAGGTTCGCGTTTTTCCAAGGCCTGGAGAAAAGCCTGCGCCTGGCGGATGAAGGGCGAGCAAGTGTTTTTGAACGAGCGTATTTCCGCCGTACCCTGCCGGAACACGGTGATAGAATCTGTATGTACTTGGATTCCGCCTTCGCTGCAGACGAATCGGGTCTCTGCATCATCCATTCCCTCGGGTCGAGCATAACTGGCTGTAGCCGAGGCAAATGCACCATTCTCGAATCCAATACAAGCCGCACAGGTCTCCTCCAATACCCGGCCAGGACCGGTCTCGACCTTGCGGTTGGCCATGGCCGTCACCGTCTCGGGTACGCCCATAATCCAACGAATAGCGTTCAAGTAGCAGTAGCTCATATGGGTCACCGGCATGCCGCCGCTGGCAGCTTGGTCGTAGTACCAACGCTCTGGATCCGGACTCCAGAGCGCCATACTGACAGCCATAATTGGCGCTCCAAGAACACCACTCTGGACCAATCGACGGATCTCCTCCCAGGCCAAATCGTAGCGGCGCTGGTAGCCGGCCTCGACGATTCGACCGCGTTGAGCCGCCAGCTCGGCGATCTGGGTTCCGCTCGCCAGAGAGCAGGCCAGACTGCCGCCGATCAGCAGATCCAAATCCTCTTCGAGTGCCCATACCGCGATTTCATCCTGCGCTTTGTGCGGAGTCTCGATCAACACCGCATCCGGGCGGCCTGCCGCCAAATAGCCGATATCGTCACCGTAGAGACTACAGTCTAGTTCCGCTGCGCAAACCCGGGCCGTCTCCAGGTGCTGGGAGACAACCGCACAGATTTCCGCCTGACCGGTAGCGAGGAATGCCTGTCCCCGGATTCGGGCCATATGACCAGCCCCGGCAATAGCTATGCGTTTTTTAATGGCTAAATCCTTAGCGAATAAACGGGTGTTGGGCCCTGCACTTTCGCTCCGCTGGAGTTCTTATCTCGTCGATAGGAGCCTCTTGCTCGACTGCAACCCAGCCCGCAAACTCTAACACCTTACTACTTTGCCCTCACGGGCCCATGCTCTGGAGATTGGGCCTGAATAGGCACGAAGATCTAGCGTGCGGGATTGACGATGAGATCCGCAATGAATATCAATTTGGCGTCCGGCACAGGTTGCAGATACTAATAGCCAATACTACGCATATATGCTCGATTGATCCGCATCTTCTCCTCCTCGGTCCGTTCCGCCTCGCCCGGACACACCGTAACCCATCCCGCAAAACCAACGCGCTCTAATGCCCCCATAAATGCCGCATAATCACACATCGGCCCATCGCCTAACTCCACCGTCTTGCCCTCCTTGAAATCGTGCAGATGCACATAGGCAATACGCGAGGCAAAATCGTGCACCGCCTGCACCGGGTCGTACCCCCAGTGGACCGCGTGCGACATGTCCAAGCACAACTTGCAGGCATTGAGCCGCTGCATAAAGCGCTTCCACTCGTCTTCACTATTAACCAAGTGGTTGATATGCGGGTGAAAGGTCACACAAACGCCGAGCGTATCGCCATAGACGGCTAAGTCCTCATATACCGCTGCCATCTGATCCAGTTCTTGGTCGGAACAGACCCGCTGCCCTCGCCCGGGTCCCTTGGTCATAAATGTCGCGACCCCTAGTTCGGCGGCAAACTCAATGCGCCGCTTGTTGATCTGATGACTCGGATCGTCGATGCTCAATGTGGCATTGGGGCCGCACACAGCGGCAACCTCCACGCCGAATCGCTCGCACAATTTCCGCACCCGGCCCGGCGTGCCCAGCCAGTCCAGCGGTTGCCGCACTTCCCAACCGTCCCACCCGGCCGCCTGTAGCGCCGCCAATTCCCGCTCGAGATAGGGTGCTTCCCAGAACAATCCGCTATACGCAAGTTTATAAGCCAATAGTCATTCTCCTGAATAGATGATCCGCATCTTGTCCAATATCATCAAAGCTGTTTTCCCACACAATTCAAGCGGCGACATGGGTGGTGGCAGCTGGCCTGCTCGTCAAAAAGGTAGTTACATGCAACCACCAAGTGCCCCCTGGCTGGATTCCGTCGTTTTCGCTTCTCCACAACTCAGTGGTATATACTTTGCGCCGGTCTCGCCTGTTTATCGTTGGTGGCGATGCGCACATCAAGCACTGTGGCAATCTCCATGGCCTGCGGGATGGTGGAGGTAGATGTATGGGGCAAAGATACACCGTCGAAGCATCTAGGCGACTGGCGTGAGGTAGCTGTCTGTAATTAAGGCGTTGCGTAGTCCCTTGCGCGACAATACTTATTTATCTTAACTTCCGCTCCCGTCTTGGCATCCGCACGGTGGGTGTTGGGCCTTCCTTGTAAACCTTTGGCAGGAGGTTTTTTTTTGTGAGCGAATCCATACTCTAATTACCGTTCCTTGAACTGCGTGCGGTCGCCGTGTGTACGGTCAAGCCTCTCAATCCTTTGGCAGGAGGGTATGGGTATTGCGAGATATCGATTTTAATAACCAGTGTGGATTCAACTTCTAAGTGCACCTTTTGCGGTGGGTGAAAAAACAAAGGCCAACCGGTCTATTTCCTTTGTCAATTCACCCGCCCCACGCAGATTGCTCGGATTGTCGGTGTGCATCGCACGACAATTTCACGTGAATTAAAACGAAACCGAAGCCCCAATGGATATTATCCTCAGGCCGCCTCAATAACCGACCCAGAAAAACACTGGAGTTTCGATCACCAAACGATGTTTTTAAACTCGATAAACCTAAATACTAAACGTACACTTCAGAGTTGAGACCACAGTACTCTATGAAAACAATGTGTGTTATACTCGCATTCCTTGGACTCAGTGTTTTCGCGCTTAATGGATGCGCTACTCTGATTTTTGATAGATATGATAAGGTTGATATTATGACGGCGCCCGAAGGTGTAGAAATCTATGATAGCCAGGGCTTCAACATCGGAATTACTCCTGTCCAGATTGCACTAAAGAGGCTTCCTCGTCAGCACTTTACTTTGCGTAAAGATGGTTATATTGATTCTACTATTGTGATGTCTACTTCGATCAACCTGTGGTCTACACTCATTTATCTTATGTACTACAAGGAAAACAGCGGAATTTCACCTGGTTCGGGAATTTACGGGAAGCTTACAATCGCGAACGTACTGCTTGCCCCAATAGCTGATATCTTGTTGGGAGGTATATTTAAGAAAAATGACAAACCCTATGTTGTGCACATGAAAAAAACCGATGTAAATCCCGCCTTGACCGATAAAGAGGACCGCAAGACTGGTTATGAGTAATATCTAATGAGCCACTGAAGTGAGGTATACTTGCATGATGGTGCCAATTTTTATTAGGGTCATCACAATTGGGATTACATTTTCTCAGATAGTAGCTTGTGGGGCGCCTGCTTTGACAACCATTTTATCCGGAAGGCACGATGAAGTAATCATCTCCACGACTCCGGAAAGGGTGAGTATTTATGATAGGGCTGGTAAACTGTTAGCTATAACTCCGGCAAAGGTGACTATCGCAAGAAAGGACAGTCCTCTGCTGTACTTGCACAGAGACGGCTTCCGGGACACTACGCTACTACTAAAACCTCGACTCAACCGACTTTTACCTGTATCAATCGTACCGGCTGTGGTAGTTGGTGGTCTGAGATTACAGGGCTCACCAGACGGCAAGAATTTCTTGCCGTGGCTTGTCGTCGCATCTACGTTGAATCTTATTTGGTGCCATCTACCCGACTATTTTCTCGGTGGGGCCTACGATCACAAAAAAGAAATTGCTGTGGTAATGCAAAAAGAAGATGTCAGCAAAGTGGAAAGGGAGTAATACACTCGCCGTCGTAAAACAACCGATGAAGAAGGATTGCGTTGTTCCCATGCGCGTTATTTTCCAACTGCGAATGTTCCGACTGCGAATGGCCAACCGGCAATCGGAGACTTATTGTGACATAGATTTAGGCACTGTACCAATCGGGGGGAAGTCGGGTCTCGACGCCTCGTCCATTATGTCCTTGTAGCTACGGAGCAATATGGATTGCAATTCACGAATAAACGTCTACCAGTACAAACTACTTAGGCAGAGGACGGCGCTGTCCCAGTCGCCTGCGAGTATCTGGCGCAAGCTGTGGCGACCGCGCTAGGAACCGTACGATGAGTCACAGAACCTACGTTGGGCTGCTTGTCGTGCTGCTATCGGTGTTTCTTTTCCGCGTCACCGCGCAATTCGTACAGTGGCTACATCCCGTCATATTTTTGCCGCCATTCGACGACTGGCAAAGCGGTGTTTTGCCTTATCCTGTGCTATTGCTCGCCCAAATTGCAATACTGACGGTGCTGCTTAAAATCATTTCCAGCCACACTAATGGCCGTCATGTTGCTAGCCGCCAACGCGGCATAGCCTGGATGGTAGGTGGTGGCGTTTACTTTGGCGTAATGGCTCTGCGCCTGCTCGCTTCGGTTACTTTTGCTCTTCCAGATTCGTGGTTAGGTGCGACGATACCCTCGGTCTTTCATCTGGTGCTGGCCTGTTTCCTGCTGCTGCACGGCTATGGCCATTTGCGTTGTCCCAGACCGAGTAATTGAGATGACCGCGGGAAGTTCTGCTGGTTGCCGTGGTCGCCGCTTTTGGCAATATACATATCGCCAAACCAAAGGCGGGCGGCGCAATACCACGCGCTTAACGACGCGCTTAGCCATCGTGTTGCTTTGTTGGGCAGCGTTGCAATCGTTGGGCTGCCAGCGCATGCTCGACCAAGTAGCCCGACGCTTGGTGCTACCACACGAGGGCGTTCGACCCGCCAAATTTGCAGTGCATACGCAAAGACGTGTCGGTTTCACCACTGCCGATGGAGTCGAGTTACGGGCAGACGTGCATCGACCGATCGGTCTGGATCAAGCACCGACGTTGTTAGTGCGGATCCCATTTACCAATACCCTAAAAAATCGTATTAGATCAGATGCGGTAGCCCGCTATTGGGCTAGTCGGGGCTACGTGGTGGTCATCCAGGGCACCCGCGGACGATACGAGTCTGGCGGGCGGTTCTATCCCTTGCGCCACGAACGGCAAGACGGCATCGAGACACTCCACTGGTTAGCGCGGCAGCCCTGGTATGACGGTCGCATCGGCATGTGGGGTGGATCGGCATTCGGACACACCCAATGGGCGGTGGCTGACCAGGATTCGGTGGGAGTCGGAGCCTTCTTCATCCAGATCGCCAGTAGCAGTTTTCGCACGATGTTTTTTCCGGGCGGGGCCTTCTCGTTAGAAAGCGCGATGTACTGGGCTATCCGCAGCCGCGGCCAGCGCGACCGGACCGTCGAGATTGAAGACCTGCGGCGCGGCGTAGAGGGTCTGCCGCTGATTGACGCCGACGAAGTGGCTATTGGCGACACCGATTTCTACAATGACTGGCTGCTGCACCGCGAAAACGATGAATACTGGAAAAAAATAGACGGGCACGACCGCGCCAAGACGCTTGTTGCACCCGTCCTGCTACTCGCCGGCTGGTTCGACGCTTTTTTGCCCTCGCAGCTCGCCGATTTTACCGCGATAAAACGCAGTGCACAGCCGCACGTAGCCGACGAAACGCGTTTGATCATCGGTCCCTGGGGACATGCTTTCTCGCCAAGGATACCCGGCCAAGACAACGACACTCCCTATCGCGTAGCCAGTATCGCTCCTGCGTTGCCGTGGTTCGATTATCACTTAGGAGTCCACGGTGACAGCCTCAACATGGCTCCGGTACGTCTTTTTGTGATGGGGATCAATCGGTGGCGTAATGAGTACGAATGGCCGCTACAACGCACGCAATATACGCCCTATTACATAGACAGTAGCGGGGATGCACACCGACCTACGGGCAGTGGCCGTTTAACTCTTGGACTACCGGTCGATGCCGGGCCCTCTGATACTTTCGTCTACGACCCTCTACAACCAGTGCCGTCAGCTGGGGGCGCGATGCTGGGGCCCCATGCTGGGGTCTACTTACAGAACGAAATTGAAGCGCGCTCCGATGTCCTAGTATACACTTCGCAAGTCCTCGAAGAACCTCTCGAGACCACCGGACCAATCACCGCCGTGTTATATGTCAAAACCGATGTGGTCAGCACCGACTGGACGGTAAAACTGGTGGATGTGCATCCAGATTTAACCGCCTACAATGTTTGCGATGGCATAT
>DQLG01000734.1 GCA_015660315.1 Candidatus Latescibacterota bacterium | reverse complement strand
GCGCGATATCGACAATATCTTCCTATTCGACATCGACGACCTCGAACAAGTCATCGCCGCCAACCGCCAGGAGCGCGAGGGCGAGATCTGCCGAGTACAGGACATCATCGACGACGAACTCAAGCAGTTCCTGCATTGGTTCAACGCCCTAGGCACCGGCCCGTTGATCCGCGACTTGCGCCAGCGCGCCGCTGACCTACAGCAACAGGAACTCGCCCGTTGGACCGCCAAACTCGGCACGCTCTCCGCCGACAACCGGAAGCTGGTCGAGAGCGTCCTGCGCGGCTACGCCAACAAACTCCTGCACGAACCCCTGGTACAGATCCGCGAATTCGCCAACGACGATGACGGCTATCTGCGCCTCGACACCGTGCGTCAGCTCTTCAACCTCGACGACAAGCCCGGGGAGGAAGAATCTTGACCACCGCCTGCACCGTTACGCTCGGTATCGCCCTGGCGCTCTACCTCGCCGCCGCCCTGCTCTTCCAAGGGCAATTCCTGCTGCGCAAAAATGGCTGGGACGCACTCGGCCGCAAGAGTCTCGGCGTCGGGCTGGCCGTACACCTGATCGGCATGATTCTGCACTTGGGGCTCTCGCACCAGCCATTGCTCTCCAATATGCTGGTGGTTATCTCCTGGTTGGTGATCGTCCTGGTAATCACCAGCCTGCTCGGCGAGCGCTACGCCCGCGTGCGCCATCTCGGGCTATTGTCCGCGCCGTTGGCCTTTCTCGGCCTGCTCTATCCGCTGCTTATGCCCATCCGCTTCGAAAAGGCCGAATCGATTCTGGTTCAGTATCCTTTTCTTGGCGTGCACGTGGTACTGACCGCACTCGGCCATATCGGCTTCGCACTCTCCTTCTGCGCAGCGATCGCCTACCTGATCCAACACCAAGCACTAAAAAAAGGCCGACTCAACCGCTACCTGCCACCCCTCGATACCGCCGCTGAAGGCACCTTCCGATTCGCCGGCGGAGGTTTTTCGCTCTTTACATTAGGTCTGGGAATGGGCGTGATCTGGCTCTTCGGCGCGCCGGGCGAACACCTCGCCGGAGAGGACATCAAAATCTGGTTGGCTATGCCGACCTGGCTAGTCTTCGCAGTGTATCTCTATTTACGCGGAATTAGCCAACGGCACGGACGCCGTCTCAAATGGCTGGTGGTCGCAGGTTTCTTGCTCGGGCTGATCAACCTGGTCGGAGTACGCCACGACTTCGATGAAGAGGTGGGCTCGGCACAGCCTGTGGCAATAACGGATGAACTCGCCTAAAACCCCAATTCACAAGACAACAACGGCGTCTCCATCTCCCCAGCCGTTAACCCCCCGTGGTTACCGTAGAATTTGTTTTCGTAATTGCCACCGCCCCACCACCACACACACTCTCCAGCATAGGGTAAAATCACCAAATCTCCTGCCCGTGCGATAAACTTCTCCGACACCGGTCCCAGCCCGAAATACCCTTCCGCCACCATCTCCGCCACTTTCCTGACCTCGGCGCGACCGGCCAGCCGCTCAGTAAAAAAAGCCTGCGCCTCGTCGAGCAGCCCCTCTTCGATATAGAGGAACATATCGCGCGGCGATCCGGCCGGTACCAGCAATGCACCTCGTTTGTTACGGCGCAACAAACGCTCGCATCCGGCGAACTCCGCATGCTCGTCGAGATAGATCGTCGTCTTGGGGTCCGTAGCCGTCATACCGTGGTCGGCAGTCACCAGCATTAGCGTATCGTCGTGTTTACCTGCAACCTGTTGCAGAAACAAACGATCCATAGTGGTTAAAAAAGCGTCGATCTCGGCATCGCACTGCGGCGAATCCGGGCCAAAATCATGACCGGTCCCATCGATACCGTCAAAGTAAAGAAAGAAATAGGCCGGACCGCCAACCGCGTCGAGCGCGAGCCGCAAACTGGTTAGCGCCGCGGATAACGTGCGATAAAGATGCTGGTGTGCGCCGCGGAAGGTCCACTGCGAATAGGGGGACTTGAAATGCTCGGCGGGTTGGAAGATATGCGAGGCCACGCCGGCGGCGGCCAGTTGCTGGTAGATGGTCCCCGGCGGCAAAAGCTTCTCTGGTGGGACCTCTAACGAACCCCGCTCCCCCGAATCGCCCAACGCCCACAACAGGGGTTTGATGATCTCATCGACCTCGGGTTCGTAGTACTGCCATTCGAAAACTCCGCTTTGCGCCGGCGGCAGCCCCGTCTGGATGCAGGTCACGTGCGCGGCAGTCGTCGAGGGAAATTGCGCAGTGATCTGCCGTGCGCTACCGCATTCGTCGATGTGGCGCAGGAAGGGATAACGCTCGCGGCGCGATTCGAAAAAGCGCCAAGCGAAAGCGTCGATAAAAAACAACACGACCTTCTCGTAGCGCCCTTCGATCAAACCGGTTTGACCCTGCCCAGTCAACAGCCGGCGGATCGTCTGCGGCAGATCGGCGAAACAGCCCTCGCCATAACGCGGGCGCACAAAATCCGCAGGATTGGTCCGCACGTTATGCTTTGCTCGGGGCAGCGCCTAGGTATTTGCCGAGGCGCTGCTTTAGCTCGGCCACCCGGATCGGCTTGCGCTCATAGTCGATAACCTGTAATCCCCAAGCTCGCTGCACCGAGTCGAGGTCTGAGTAAGCTGTCACCAAAATCACGGGGATATTGTGCGTCTGCTCGTGCAGTTGCCGCAACACCTCTATCCCACCCAGTGGCCGGACCGAGACCTTTTCCATCACCTCAACGCCATTTTC
Source organism: Candidatus Latescibacterota bacterium (assembly GCA_015660315.1). Taxonomy (GTDB): domain Bacteria; phylum Latescibacterota; class UBA2968; order UBA8231; family UBA8231. Next base: position 1,779 of record DQLG01000734.1, on the reverse strand, counting down.
CGCCTCAACGGCGACATACCCCAAACCTCGCACACCTTGCGTACCGATGCGCGCAGCATCTCCAAGTCGTCAACGACGAGGACCTGTTTGCCCGTCGACGCATCGCCCATCGCGTCTTTTATATTTCTCATTTTAGGCCAGTTCCTTGTTGTAGCGTACTTAAAAAAGCACGAAATACACTATTTGGAGATAAGAGTGAGAAAATTCTATACGTCAGTGCACCACATTGACCACGCCTGTGCGGCATTCGGTCTCATTGTCGGCGGCGACCTGCACCTGATAGAGATATAGCCCCGGCCCGACCAAAGCGCCATAGTCATCGCGCCCATCCCAGACTCGGGCAAAGCGCCCGCTCCGATCCTCACCGGCATATCCGCGGCGCACCAAGCGCCCGCCAAGGTCGTAGATCTCAAAGAACACAGGGGCCGGCTGCGTCAGTTTGAGCAGGCTATAGGCGACCTCGAACACGTCGTTTACTCCGTCGCCATTGGGCGTAAGCACCTGCCTCGCCGGCACCACATCGTTAAGTAAAGGCGCGTTCGGCGCAGAAAGGCGCACTGTCAGCCCCGAACTCGGCAGCTGCAGGTCCACATCCGCTTCCTGCGCATATTGGAATACCGTATCGGACTCGGCAGCTTCCGCCGTCGAACGCCGCTCCGCCGTGCGCACTTCAAAACGAGTGCCATCGACAAAGACCTTAGCGCGAAAAAATACCTGCAAAAAGCTACCATCGGCAATCACCCGCTTCCACAAATTCACCTCGAAACCGCGCCCAGATTCCACCCGCACGGTATGCAACACCAGTTCGTCGTCAACTTTGACGCTGTCGACACCGGCGACCTCGGCCAAGGTCAGCACTTCGACGAAGCGGTAACCAGTGTCCGAACGACCTTCGAGGCGGCGGGTCTGCATGCTCATCGCAAATTCTGTCTCGGTGCCCGCGTCAACGACATTCGGACTGATCTCGGCGCGCATCTGCCCCGAAGACGGTGGCGAGAAATATTCAAAAACCAGCTGTTCGAGCTTGACGCCGGGTTGCAGAAAACGCACCTGGAACTGCAAATAGCTGTTCGGGCTCGGCGAGCGCACCACGTTGCCGTCAACCGTCTCCCAACCACTCCAGTTGGGATTCGATTTGACCGGCCCCTGTGCGATGCCCGGAAAATCGTCGGCGTATTCCCATACCGCCCGGTTGACCTGTAGCTCCTGCGGTCCTTGCGTGATAAAATAAATCAACGGATCCTCGTCAGGGCCGGTACGAGTCTGCAGCACGATCGGTAACTCTTCGATCGGCAAACCGCCCTCGTGGCGGACCCGCCCCCATACCGGCGTGCCGGTCCCAGCCAAAAGCGGCACAGAGCGATAGAAACCAGGCGGCGCGGTACCGTCGGTATAGAGTTCCAGTTCCGCCAATTCCCAAGGCGCGTCGCCTATGGGTTGGAAACGCACGTAGCGAGCCTGGCGTTCACCGCTCACCTGCAGCACCCCCGGCCATTCGACCACCGCACGAATATTGGGTCGGGTGATACCGAAAAATAGATAGCGCCGAAAGGAAACGTCGTTGGTGGTCAACAACCGCATCAGCGTCACCACCGGGCGCAGGCGGTCGCCCAAACCCAAATCGAAAGTCTGCGGAAAAGAGCCCACGTGTTCGGCGTCGAGCCGCGGCGAGAGTCGTGTGCGTTCGATACTATAGGCCCCGCCGAGATCGATATAGATCGACGTCTGACGATCTAGCCCAAAGTCATCCGGATTAAAGGCCGTCGACAGGTCGCCGTC
>DQLG01000189.1 GCA_015660315.1 Candidatus Latescibacterota bacterium | reverse complement strand
CGGTCGTGCGAGACGATGATGAGTGTGCCGTCGTAGCGTTTTAACCCTTCGACCAGCGCTTCGATTGATTCGAGATCGAGATGGTTGGTCGGTTCGTCGAGGACCAGCACATTGGGTTTGGCGATGGCCAAGCGGGTGAAGACCAAGCGCGTGGCCTCGCCGCCGGAGAGTGAACCGAGGCGTTTGAGCACGTCGTCGCCGGAAAAGAGCATCAGCGCCAACTGGCCGCGCACAAAACCGATACCCTGGTCTTGGCAGAAAGACCAGATCCAGGCTTCGGCGGTATTGCTGAGCGAGTCGAACTGGTCTTGGTGATCCTGGGCGAAATAACCGGGATGTGTCTCGTAGCCCCACTCGACCTCACCGGCGTCAGGCGCTAAATCGCCCATTGCAATTTTGAGCAAGGTGGACTTGCCGATGCCGTTGGGCCCCATGATCGCCAGCCGGTCACCCTTTTCCACCGTCAGGTCAACTCCGTGTAATACCTCATTGTCGCCGAACGCTTTGTTGATGCCTTTGAGCTTGAGCACGTCACGCCCGCTGTCGCGCTGTTGTTGGAAGCGGAAGTTCGGGTAGCGGCGCGAGCTTTTCGGCAACTCGACCATTTCGTCTGCCTTCTTCTCGATCAGGCGCACTTTGCTTTGGGCTTGGCGTGCCTTGCTGGCTTTGGCGCGGAAGCGGTCGACGAATTTCTGGTGGTGGGCGATTTCGCGCTCGCTGGCGGCGATCGCTTTCTCGCGGCGCTCGCGTTCGCTGCGCTTGGCTTTGACGAAGGCGGTGTAGTTCCCTCGGTAGAGCAGCACGGTAGCGTAATCTACGTCGAGGATGCAGGTGCTGATATTGTCGAGGAAGCGGTGGTCATGCGAGATGACGACTGCCGGCCCGGAGAAGTCGCGTAGAAAAGTCTCCAACCAGCGAATCGAGAGAATGTCGAGGTGGTTGGTTGGTTCGTCTAATAGCAGCGCGTCGGGAGTGCTGGCCAGCACTTGGGCGAGTAGGACCCGCAGCTTGAAACCGCCAGAGAGCGTCGATAGCGTGTCGTGGTGGACTGCAGCGGGTAAGCCCAAACCTTCGAGGATCATGGCGGCGCGGGCTTCGGCGGTATAGCCGTCGTGGTGCAGGAAGATCTCTTCGAGTTCGGAGAAGCGGTCGGCGTCGAAATAGTCCTCGGCCTTGGCGAGGATCTTGTCCTTTTCGAGTATGACCTGCCAGAGCTCGTCGTTGCCCATCATGGCGACATTGAGGATCTTCTCGTCCTCGTAGAGGAAGTGATTCTGGTTGAGCACGCCGAGCCGCAGCCGTTGCGGGACAGTGATCGAGCCTCCGCTGGCCTCGCCCTCACCGGTGAGGATATTGAGCAGCGTGGTCTTGCCCGAGCCATTGGCACCGACCAGGCCGTAGCGCTCACCAGCGTTGAGTTGGAACGAGACATCGGCGAAGAGGGTCCGGTCGCCGTAGGATTTGCCGAGATTCGATAGCGTTATCATAGCTTATAAATATACGCTAAATAGCTGATCGCGGTATGCCCCGCGCCAGACTAGACCCAGACTTTCTCCCATTGTCCGCTTTCCGCCGAGCGGTAGATTGCCAAGGCGGTGCGCAATTCGCCGAGCGAGTATTCGGGACTTGCTGCTAATGTTTTGCCCTCCAGGACCGCGCGGGAAAAGTCGCGCAATTCGTAGCCGAAACTCGCCGGGCCGCGACCCGGGCGTTTGCTCATGATAATTTCGCCTTGTGGGTGGGCTTCGTCGTAGCGGATTAAATTGCCGCCGCTGCCTTTTTCAATGACCAGTTCGCCGAGCGTGCCGGTGACGCGAAATTCTTCGCCGGGTCCGATGAACATGCCGCCGTTGAGCGCGTCGAAGACCGCGACGACACCAGATTCGAAACGCAGCATCGAGCGGGCGTAGGACTCGCCTTCCATCTCTTTTTTTGGCTGGCCGGTGACCGCGACGACCTCGTCGACTTCGCCGAGCCACATCCTCAGCGGCCGAATCCAATGCGCGCCGCCATCCATGCAGATACCGCCGCCGGACTTGGCCAACTCGTAGCGCCAGGGTTTCGGACCGGTGTCGATGCCAGCTGCGTTGCCAAAATAGGCGCGGGCGGTGATAATCTCGCCGATGGCGCCGCTACTTATCAATTCCCGCACTTTGAGCGCGTCGGGCCAGTAGTGCGATTGCTCGGCGATCATAAAGACGGTGCCGGCGGCTTTGGCCGCGGCGAGGATACGGTCGCAGGCGTCTATGGTCGGGGCCATCGGTTTTTCGAGCACGACGTGTTTACCGGCGGCGAAGGCGCTGATGGCGGTCTCTTCGTGCAGGTAGTGCGGCAGCATGATGTCGACGGCGTCGAAGTCGCCGGTCGAGAGGGCTTGTTCGAGGGAGGTATAGGCTTTCGCGCCGGTCTGTTCGGCCATCGCGGTCGCTCTTCCGGTGTGGGTGTCGACGATGGCGGTTACTTCGATTTGCGGCGCTTCGGCTTGTATGCCTTGCCAGTGAGACTGGGCGATATTGCCGCAGCCTACTAGGGCGACTTTGACGCGTTGGGTCATTTGTATCCTCTGTACGGTGTGTTTGGGGCGTTTATTAGTTTAGGGGTAAAAATCGGAGAATGGCAATGAAAAAGAAGGTCTCGGTGCTGATCTGCTCCGGTGGGCGGATGTCGGGTTTGTCACCGAGGAGAATGCAGACTTTGGACGGAGTGCTGATCGTGTCGCTTGCACCGAATTATGATGATGAAAAATGCAGGCCGCTCGTTGCTTTTTGCACTAATTAGCTCATGTCAAAATACGTTTATAGACAAACAACAGTTAGTGTTTTACGGGCTTATTTCTTTGCGCGCAAGACGACGAATTTCCGATTGCTAGCAACGGTATCACAATGGCCGAATATGCGTTTGAGCTTGAGGTGGTGGTCGAGGTGGCGGTTGCCGACGACCCAGAGTTCACCGCCTTTTTTCAGCGCGGCGTACGACTGCTGAAATAATCGCCAAGGTACGGCGTTGTCGACGGCCTGCTGTTGGTGGAAGGGCGGGTTGCAGAGGATGATCTCGGCGCTTTTTTTTGCCGCCTCGGCGAGACCGTCGCCGACAATGAAAGAAACTTTGCGCGTTCGGCCAAACGCCGTCTGGAAATTGGCGTTGGCCGAGGCGACGGCCATAAAGGATTCGTCGACGAAGGCCAGTTCGGCCTGCGGATTGCGCATCGCGGCGACCAGGCCGATGATGCCATTGCCACAACATAGATCGATGATGGTGCGTTGTTTGTTGGAGGCGGGCAGGTGTTCGAGCAGTAGACGGGTGCCGATGTCGAGGCGCTCGCGGGAGAAGACATTGGCGTGACTAATCAGCGCGTGCTCGGTGCTTGCGGGCGCGTATTGCGTGGGATAGGGGCTGGGGCCGGGGTCAAGCGCGTTGTCGTATGTGCTGAAAATGAGTCGGGCTTTTTTTTGCGCGAGTGAGGTGCGGGTCGGGCCGATAATGCGCTCGAACAACTCAATCGTCGAAGTGTGGATGTTGCGGGCCATACCGGCGCCTATGAGGCGGGTTTTTGCATGCAGGTGTGGGCGAATACGGTGCAGTAGGTCTTCGAGGAAGGATAGGCTCTTGGGGACTTTGCAGAGTATTAGGTCGAACGGGCCGGTTGGCTCGGCTAGGCTGTGCAGCAGGCGAATGTCGTCTGGAGTGTGATCGTTGTGCTGCAGATTGGCCAGGGTCGCCTGGTGTGTCAGATAAGAGTCGGAAAGCGCCTGCGGGTGATGTGGCGCAAGTGCGGTGGCGAGGGCACCAGAATCGTCGTTGAGGATGAGCATGGCTGCATCTTGTGCAGGTAGGCCTGCATCGTGCAGGTGGTGCAGCAGATATTCGTCGGCAGCGTCCCAGGCGCGCAGTTGCTCCTTGGCGCGGTATGGGTAGCGCGCGAGTTTAAACTCTCCTTGTGGTACGGTTAGGGTTTGCATGGGGTTATAATGTAGACAAGAATACAGCTGTTGGCTTGTTGTAGGACTATTATTTATTTCATCTCTTGGGTTGAATATCCCGTAGCTTGCAGCGCTTAGGGGCATGACTAACCCGAGATACCCCGCAGCTTGCCGCGGGGAGGTTGATTTGTTCGTCTGCGAATAGGCTTCACTTATCAGTGTCTTTAAAAATACCTACCACCATCAGCCCCTCAGCTCCGCAGCCCTGCATCTAAAGACAGAGGTTGTTAACAACAAATCCTCATGTGCAGAAACGCTTCTTTCTAAGAAGTTCAGTTCGGAGAAGCCAGGTCGGCAACGCTCTTGCTCGGCGCTTTGCTCGCCTGGTCGACGAAACCACCTTAGGGCTTCTTGTCGCGGCTGATATAAGTACGTCATTAGCACATCGACGATGTCTCCACTCTGCTGCGGTGCGTCGGGCACTTTTTTGTTCTCGCGCATCCTGATGGCGCAGACCGAGACCTAGTTGAGGATATGGCCGAAGGCATCGAGGCGGGCGAAGCCGTATTCGACGGGGGAGTGCTGGACTTCCTGGTCCTCGAGCAGGCTGTTGAGGACTTTGTAGACCTGTTCTCTTAGTTTGCCCTCTTTGCCTGTTTCGCTATAACGGGTGCTTAGGCGACGCGATAGCGCTCGACCACGTCCATATTGATGGTGATGCCCAGTCCCGGCCCGGCAGGCACGGTGAAATGTCCGGCTTGCAATGCGAGCCCCTCTGCTACCACATCGGCCTCTCGCGTAAAGGGCAACTCGTCGCAGGGCAGGGTGGCATTGGCCAGCGTAGCCTGTAAATGCACCGAATAGGCGGCCAACACCCCGGTGCACAACCCGCCCATCTGCACCCAGCATGGTATGTCAGCGGCATGGGCAAGTGCGGCCGCCTGCCGGACTTGCAGCGCCGAGCCGCCTAGGTTGACATAATCAATGCATTCGGCTTTGAGCGCCGCCAGTACGCCGGAGGGCGCGCCCAAATGCAGGGCGATGGGAAGGTGGGTTTTTTCGCGCAGTATACGATACCATTCGAGGTTGTTTTTGAGCATCGGGTCTTCAAAGACCGATACGGTGCCGAAGGCTTCGAGTTCGCTGGCGAGGCGTGCCGCGTTGGGCAAAAGGGCGAATTCGGTATTGGGGTCGACGCCGACGGTGTAGTCGGTGCTGGTGGCCTCTTTCATCAGTCGTACGGTCTCGACGATATCCCAGGAACGCGCCTTGAGTTTGTGGTTGGTAAAACCGAGATTAGCGCCGATGGCTGCCTCGGCCGCTGTTTCGTGCGGTTCCATATGGCAGGACCAATAGGACACCGGAACCTTGTCGCGGACCTGGGCACCGAAGAAGCGGTGCAATGGGATACTATAAGCTTGGCCTGCGATATCGAGCAAGGCGCAGGTGAAGGCGTCGGGCAGGGCATAGGGATCTAGGGCCAGCGGGTCTTTGCCGACGAGGGCGGCGGCCTGCTCTTGGCCGGCGGCTTTGCTACTTTGATATTCGCCCCAGCCTTCGAGGCCTTCATCGGTCTGGACACGGCAAAGGGTGATATCATAGATCTTGGGAAAGTAGCGGGCGATGGGTGCGATCGGGGGGATCTCGATTTCGTAGAGCTCGACGTGGGTTATTTTCACCGGGTGCCTCCTGCGGCTGTTGGGGTTTTGCGTGGCGCGGGCTCAGAGACTACTATGATACAACAATCGTAGAGGAGTAGACAATACTCCGCTGTGCAGGTGATCATATATGGGAGCATTGTATGGATACGCAGACGATGAGCAACGAAGAAAATTACCGCTTCGATGTGGCGGGTTATCTGGTAATCCCCGGTGTGCTGACTGCCGCCGAGTTAAAAGCCTGCAATAAGGCCTTGGATCAGCGCGATTCCAGTAATGAACCGTTGCGCTGGACGGGGCCGGCGGACAACCCCCTAGTCGCACTGCGCGAGCATCCGGTGTTGACGGGCTATTTGCGGCAGTTTTGCGGCGAGGGGTTCCGGCTCGACGAGTCGTTGCGTCTACTCGGTGATTGCGCAGAAGCGAAACCACTGACCGGCGGCGGCGAATGGATCGATTGGTCACGAGCTTATCGCCAGCACAATGGCGACCGTTTTTGTCAGGGGGTACGGGTGTATTGGGCGCTGGCCGAGGTGGGGCCGGGTGATGGAGGGCTGGTGGTGGTGCCGGCGAGTCACAATAGTACCGTGGATGCGCCGCGCGACTTGGTTGATGGGACCGACGATATGGGATTGCTTGAACAACCGGTGTTGCAGGCGGGTGATTTGATGATTTGCGCTGAATCGTTGATGCGGGGGCTACAGCCCGTCCCGGGCACAGCGACGCAGCGTCTGCTAGAGTGCACTTATATCAGTGCGGGTGTGCGTCCTGGGATCGAGTCGGAAATCGACGGCGCGGGTGATGAAATGCCAGAGTGGACCGCGCAGTTGACTGAGTTAGAGCGTGCAGTTTTGCACAATCCGGGTCGATCCCAGCCCTTTCCGGTAGTGCATTCAGATGGTCAACAGGTTCGGCTGGCGGAGGAGTCGGAGGTCTTTCATCCGTCTATTTATATCCGCGACCCCGATTCGGGCATCGACGAGAAGGAATTTTACTACTGGGATCTCAACGGCCACCTAGTCTTGCGGGGGGTGATGGACGAAGCGTGGCTCAAAGCGGCAAATGAGGCCATTGACGCCAACCCCGAGCGGATTCAGACCGGCGGGCCGGTCGCCGCCGAAGAAACGCCATTGGGCAGCAAGGGGGTTCCGCGTTCATCAATGGCCGACCCGTGGGCGTTGCCCGCACCGTACGGCGAATCTTTCCAGCGGATGATAGCCGACCCGATATTGATCCAGCGACTGAACTGGATGATGGGCAGCGGTTATGAATGCATGCTGGGCAGCGGGCTGCTGTTGGCGAAAGGCTCTGCCGGGCACAGATTGCACTCGCCAGCTGCCCCGGCGAGAGTGAACAACCACTATCGCCAGCAAAATGGCCGTGTCTACACCGATTATGTCAACGTGGCCTGGCAATTGCGCGATGTGACCCGCGAAGACGGGGGGTTCGTCTGTGTCCCGGGTTCGCACAAGACGGTCTATCCTATGCCCGAGGGGATCAGGACGTGCGAAAACGAGATGGGCCTGGTCAAACACCTGGCGATGAAAGCGGGCGATGTATTGTTCTTTTTGGGGGCGGCGCAGGGGCATGGAGCTTATCCGTGGATGGGTGAGGAGGATCGGCGGATGATTCTTTTTCAGTATCGTTCCCGGAATCTTTATGCGCCCTAGTAAACGGTCTTAAAATGCCTGCCGGTGGGGGCGAGGGCTACGAGTTGACCGCGGCGGGTAGTTTTAGCGTCCGACGGGCCGCCTGCGCGACCACTTTCCCCGCAATGCCCGACTAGGCTCTCTTTGCCCTGCATCATCCCTTAAAACTGCCCGCCGTGGCGCACCTCCTGTGCCTTGTCAGCGTTGTTGGGTGAGATGGGGGGTGTGGTTTAGAAGGGCACTGGTGAGCGGAAGCTGATTCGTTGGCCGTGCTCGGGGTGGTGGAAAGCTAATATGGTGCTGTGGAGCATCAGGCGGTCGGCCAGCGCTGGGTTGCCGTAGAGTCGGTCGCCGATAATTGCGTGGCCGATTCCGAGGGCGTGTGCGGAGTGCACGCGGAGTTGGTGGGTGCGGCCGGTGCGTGGGGTGAATTCGATGCGGGTCGAGTCGGGGTATCTTTCGAGCACGCGCCAATCTGTAATACCTAACTTGCCGTGTTCGGGGTCGTGGATTTGTTTCGGGCGGTTGGGCCAGTCGACGCGGAAGGGTAATTCTATGTGCCCCGAGTCGTCTGCGATTTGGCCTTCAAGCAACGCAATATATGTTTTATCGACCTGGCGTTTTTCGAATTGCAGCGAGAGGTGTTTGTGGGCTTGCGGGGTGAGTCCCAAGACCATCAGGCCGGAGGTGGCCATATCGAGGCGGTGCGCGGCGAGGAAGCCCTCGGCGTGTGGGAAAATCTCACGCACGCGTTCGGTGACGCAATCCTGGCTTTCCGGGCCACGGCCGGGTACGGAAAGAAAGTCGAGCAGTTTGTCGATGACGACGAAGCTTTTTTCGTGATGGACGAGTGATAGCGGCCGGTGTCGTTGGTCGGAAGGCAGTTG
>DQLG01000299.1 GCA_015660315.1 Candidatus Latescibacterota bacterium | reverse complement strand
CGCAGATCGGTACGTCGCGCAGTCGTTCGGGGCCGTATAGGTCGTAGAGGCCGGCGGTGGTGTTGAAGTTGCCGCCGCGCTCGCCGATGCCCTGGCCAAAGACAAAAATTCTTTCATCGCGCGCCATTTCTTCGCTTAGGGCTTCGCGCGCCGCTTCGGTAAAGGTGAGTTCAGGCATGGGCGGCACCGCTTTCGTTGTAGGTGTGCTCGGCGACGGTGGCCGGGTCTGGCCAAGGGCTGTCGTGGGCGAACTTCAGCGCCTCGGCGACCAGTGCGGTAACTTCGTTGTCGATGACGTCGATTTCACTTTGTTCGGCCCGTTCGCCGCTTGTCAGGCGCTCGGCGTAGGTCGTAATGGGATCGCGTTTTTTCCAGGCCTCGATTTCTTCGAGCGCGCGGTAGCCGCCGTCGCGCATACCTTCGGCGTGTGGGCGGGTGCGGTAGGTTTTGCATTCGATAAGGGTCGGTCCGCCGCCAGTGCGAGCGCGTTGCAAGGCCTCGGCGGTAGTCTGGTAGACGAGGTCGACGTCATTGCCGTCAATGGCGGTGCCGGGCAGGCCGTAGGCGGCGGCGCGATTGGCGACCTCGGGGTTGCGGGTGGTGTCGGCGAAGGCGATCTCGGTGGCGAATTGGTTGTTTTCGCAGACGAAGAGCACTGGCAACTGCCAGTTGGTCGCCAAATTAATACCCTCATGGAAGGCGCCATTCGCCACGGCGCCGTCGCCGAAGAAGGCGACGCCGACGTGTTCGGCGCCGAGTAGTTTGAAGGAATACCCGGCGCCGGCGGCTTGCAAGATGCAGGGCGCGACGATGCCGCTAGTGCCCATCATGCCGACTTCGGGCGAAAAGAGGTGCATTGAACCGCCGCGGCCTTGCGAGCATCCGGTGGCTTTGCCGAAGAGTTCGGCGATAAGTTGTTTGGGGGGCACGCCTTTGGCGAGTGCGTGCCCGTGCCCGCGGTGGGTGCTGAAGACGGCGTCGTCATGGCTTAGATGCGCGCAGACGCCGGTGGCTATGGCCTCTTCGCCGACATAGGTGTGGCAGGCGCCGGGGATGAGGCCGGCCTGATAGGATTTGGCGAGTTGTTCTTCGCAGCGGCGGATCGTGAGCATTTGACGGTAGAGGGCCAGGGATGCGTCGTGGTCGGGCAGTGCGGAAGGTGCCATGTGGAATGTGCTCCCTTTAAAACTTGGCGAATTGCTCGGCGGCGTACGGGGCTAGTGGCGAACGGGTGGGAACATCTTTATTGACGATATTTTCGGGTGGTGGCAGCATGCCGTTTAATACGGCCACCGCATTTTCGATTCCCGTGCGGGCGGCGTCTTCAGAAGCTTGCACGGAGAGGCCTGCTACATGCGGGGTTAGAATGGTGTTTTTAACGTTGAGCAGCGGGCCTTGCGGTGGCTCGGGTTTTAGTGCGAATATGTCGATGTCTGCGAAAGTATCGATGCCGGCGCCGGCGAGGTGATCTGTCGCGAGGGCGTGTGCAAGGGCGGATTCGTCGACGAGCGCGCCGCGCGAGGTATTGATCAGATATGCGCCAGGCTTCATTTTGGCCAGCGCGGCCTCGTCGATCAGGTGGCGTGTTTCAGGGGTCAGAGGCAGCTGTAGGGAGACGAAGTCCGATCGGGCGAGCAGTGTGTCGAGATCGACCATCTCTACTTCGAGGTCGGGGTCGATGGGCGCGGCCATGTTTTTGCGGGTGGCCAGGATTTTAAAACCGAAGGGGGCTGCGCGGCGGGCGACAGCCGGACCGGTGGCGCCGAAGCCGATAATGCCGATCGTTTTGCCGGCCAGGCGTTGTAGCTGCACGCCCTCGTCGCGCGCGTGGGCGTAGGTGCCTGTACGCATATGGAGGTCCATCGCGGGCAGCCTACGCGATAGACCGAGCAGCATCGCCATAATATGGTCGGCCATCTCCTCGACGCAGAAATAGGGTGAGTTGCTGACGATAATACCGCGCTTAGTCGCGGCATCGACATCGATTTTGTCGGTGCCATTGCCGAGGCGCGAGATCAGGCGGCAGCACTTGAGCTGGGCGATGACCTCACTCGGCAGGGCGGTGGCGACGACGAAGAGTATATCGCAGTCGGCGGCGTGCGCTAGGATGTTGCTCGGGGTGTTGGCCTCGACTTGCACGGCCTCAAGGCCGTAGTGGCGCAACCAATAGACCTCGGCGGGTTGCACCGGGTTCGTAATCGCGTTCAGGCGGATGAGGCGCAATGGCGGATTTTCGCTCGCTGGGGACATGGCGGCGAATATAGGGAATGCGGGCTAAACCGCCAAGGCTGTGTTTTTCATGTGCTAATGTGGAATTTTTAGCACTAAGTTTTGTTAAAACGGAAAAATAATCCCGGTCGATCGCATAGCTATGGGTTTGTTAAGGGGAAAATGCTCGTGGCACGGGGTTTGCGTTAGTTTAAGTAACAAAAGCAGCCTGAACGCACAGAAGAATACCTCGATGGAAGTTTCTCCATACATAGATATGGAACTTCGACAAACTAATAATCGGTATTCTGGTGGGTTGGCTGCTTTTTTTTGTTCTATCGCCCCAGCCGTTTCAGCGAGTGCTCGCGG
>DQLG01000751.1 GCA_015660315.1 Candidatus Latescibacterota bacterium | reverse complement strand
CTGCGCCGAGGTTGGTCGTCAGTATCTCCGCGCGCCATATCCATCTCAACCAGCAGGCGATGGACGTGCTTTTTGGTGCTGGCGCTGAATTGACGGTGCAGAAGATGCTCTACCAACAGGGCGCTTTCGCCTCGCAACAGACGGTGTCGGTCTTTGGCCCGCGCAAACAGACGATCGCCAATGTGCGAATTTTGGGGCCGTTGCGAGATTATAATCAAGTCGAGCTGGCGTTTACCGATGCTCGTTTCCTGGGGATCGACGCACCCGTGCGTATCAGTAGCGACACTGCAGGCACGCCGGGTTGTTATCTGGTGGGGCCGGCCGGTGGTTTGGAGTTGGACCACGGGGTGATAAGGGCGGCGCGCCACGTGCATATGAGTCCGGCCGAAGCCGAGTATTATGGCGTCGAGCCGGGGGATCCGATGCGATTGGTCATAGATGGTGACCAGGGTGGGGTGCTTGAGGGACTGATCAGTCGGATTAGCGACAAAGAGTGTTTGGAAGTTCACATCGATACGGACGAAGGCAACGCCGTTGATTTGGCGAATGCCCGCAAGGTACACTTAGAAAAATAAACATGAAAAATTCGCACAATTACTTAGGAGGTAAGCGATGTCGGATGCAATAGGCATGGTGGAAACCGTAGGGCTGGTCGGGGTTATCGAAGCCGGTGACGCGATGGCCAAGGCGGCTAGCGTGCAGCTGTTGGGCTGGGACAAAGTCGGTTCCGGTCTGGTGACTATTTTTTGCTCGGGCGATGTAGCTGCGGTCAAATCGGCGGTCGACGCCGGCTCGACCGCGGCGGCCAGGGTCGGTCAGGTGCACTCGGTGCATGTGATTCCCCGTCCACACAACGAACTGGGCGCGATCGTGCCCGAGCGCGCCGATGGTGACGACCGCTCCGATGGTGCCGTCCGGGCTTTGGGGCTGATTGAGACCAAGGGGGCGACGGGCGTGATCGAGGCCGCTGACGCGATGAGCAAGGCGGCTGATGTCGATATTCTCAAGATCCAGGAGATTGGTGGCGGTTATGTCACCGTTATGGTCAGCGGCGATGTTGGTTCGGTGCAGGCTTCGGTTAGCGCCGGGTCTGAGGCTGCTGAGCGTGTGGGCGAACTGGTTTCGCAGCACGTCATTCCCCGCCCCCACGACGATCTCGTCGCGCTATACTTGTAGAGGAGGATAGGATAATGAAAGCATTGGGTATGGTAGAGACCCGCGGTCTGGTCTGTGTCGTTGAGGCACTTGACGCGATGTTGAAGACGGCAGATGTGAGCTATGCGGGCCAGAAGCGCGTCGGTAGCGGCATGGTGGCGGTGTTGGTCGAGGGCGATGTGGCGGCGGTCAAAGCGGCGGTCGACGCTGGCGCACAAGCTGCCCAGCGCGTTGGTGAACTGCGCAGCGTGCATGTGATTCCTCGCCCAGCTGATGGGCTGGCGGGCCATATCGGGTAGTTGAGTGGCCGCGGTCTTGCACATAGATGATACGGTTGTCACCGGCGATTTGCTCAGCCGGGCGCATCAGGGCGAAAGGGAATTCAGTTTTGTACCCGACGCAATTTTGACGCCTACGGCTTGGGACTATATTCGCCAGCACCGTTTACAGGTGAGTCGAGGTGGTGAAGTTTCGGCGGCGACGAGTTCGAATGAGGGGCAACCGGAAACGGCGGAAACCGAAGGCCGGATCATCAGTGAGGGGCAGTGCGAGCATCCCGACCGCTCCTGCGGCTGTAAACACGAGGAATTTGGTTCCGGTTATGTCGAGCCGTCGTGTTGCCATGACTGTGCGATTCACAAGTTAAAACGGGAAGGCGACGCCGAGGCCAGTTGTGAGGGGTGCAATCGGCACAAGACGCTTATGCAACTCGTCGCAAGAGGCAAGGCCTCTGATCCGGAAGAACTGATTCGGCGGATCTCCGAGATTGTCGCGCACAGGTTGGAAGACTAATCTATGGGTATGGATCCAGCCATCGGGATGATAGAAGTCGAAGGGGTCGCCGCAGCGATTGTAGGCGCCGACGCTGCCTGTAAGTCGGCAGATGTCCAGCTAATGGGCTGGGAATCTATCGGCGGTTATACCACCGTTTTTTTTAGTGGTTCAATCAGCGATGTGGCCGCCGCGCTCAACAATGGCGAAGAGGCGGCCAAGGGTATTATCGAGCATGTAGTTGCCGCACCGCTTAACCAACCTGATCCTGCCTGCCGCAATTTTGTCACCTTTCCCGTGCGTACTGATGCCGAGTTTCGCGAAGGCGCTTTGGGGCTCGTCGAAACACGGGGCTACGGGATCCACATCCATACAAATGACCAGATGGTCAAGGCCGCCGCCGTCGAAGTGATTAATGTGTTGACGGTCCACGACCGGGTGGTATGTTCGCTGGTTTTAGGCGATGTCGGCGCGGTAAAGGAGGCGATTGCCACCGCGCGTGGCGAACTCGCCGACTATGAACATCTGATGGGCACGGCGTTGATCCCACAGCCGCGGCCGGAAGTACTCGCCGCCTACGGGATGCCGATGGGAGGTGGGGGTGTCTAAGGCAGCTATAGGTATTCTCGAAACGCGCGGTATGGCATCGTTGATGGCAGCGACCGACGCGATGCTCAAGTCGGCGGAAGTGCAGATTTGCGGTCGGCACGGCATTGGTTCTGGATGGCTTACAGTAGCGATCGAAGGACAAGTCGCCGCAGTGCAGACGGCGATTGGCATAGGCGAGGCTGAAGCCAACCGCTCAGGCGAGTTGATTAGCTCGCGGGTCGTACCGCGTCCGGAGGCTATGGCCATTGATGCGATGCCGCACGGCGGTGGGCTCGGTGCAGGCCAAGTTGGTCAACGGGCGATCGGTCTTTTGGAGACACAGGGGCTGACGCCGCTGATTGTCGGCGCCGACGCGATGGTTAAGTCGGCCAATGTCGCATTGGGGGGCTGGGCCTTTATCGGCGGGGCTTTATGCCACGCGCCGGTTTTT
>DQLG01000254.1 GCA_015660315.1 Candidatus Latescibacterota bacterium | reverse complement strand
TTCGCCGCCCCAAACCTGGGCGTAAAAGAGGTCGGCGTCCTCACTATTGTAATAGTCGCGGGCCGTCGTCGTCGCCCCTTGTTCGGTCGCCATTAGGAAGTAGCTTTTCCCCCAGAGACATAGCTCTTTTCGGCGACATGGACAAAGAAGTCGGGCTCGTCTTCGCGGTAAGTTTCTTGGAAGTCGCCGTAGGTTTCGATGTGTTGGAAGCCCACTTCGCCCATCAGCCGACGCGTGTAGTTCTTGCGCCGCGGGAACATGTTGAGATGATAGATCGAACCATCGGGGAACTCGTAGCGGAAGCGTGCCAGCCCCTCGTCGATGAGTTCGTCCCACTTATTGACAAAGCCCCAGACGTATTCATTTTTGTACTGGTTGGTTTGGCGTACCGCTTCGGGGTTATGGCCGTATTTCTGCCCTTGCTGTTTCTTCTCGGAAAAAATAGTCGAATCTTGGATAGGAGCCTCTTCTTCGCCGGGTCAGATTAATCTCTGCGCTGGAAAAGGAAAAGAGAGATACCGAATTGCTGGTGGTTCAGTTAGACCGCTTCCGAGGCAATTAGTATACCCGGAAACGTGCAAGTAAACCGGACTAGCTTGAGGTTAGAGGATAGTGTCATGGCTGAGCATTTGTCAATCGATCGGAATGTGTCGATGACTTTGCAACACTTCGAGGGAACTACAGATTCTTCAAGAAACCACGAAAATTCTATACGTTCCAATCCGTTGGGTTTAGGTATTGTGATGAAAGCAGTTCTATAATATCCCGACCCTATCGCTCGTCGCATCCTCCAGCACATTTTCCGGAATCACCAGATTCAATGCTCCGACTTCTTCTGGTGACAAGTCCTGCAAGCGTTCTACCAACCCTAAGAAGCGATCAACCTCGCTCGATTCGGCCAGGCCTTCGGTCAGCACTCTCAGTTTATTGACGTAGTCCGCCCGCGCGAAGGGGCGGGCGCCGAGATAGTGCGCGTTGGGGTTGTTGAGGCGTTCGGATATTTGACTGCCGTCTTTGAGGTCTACGACGACTTCGGCGCCAAATTTTTTGTGCTCGGGGTCGGGGTTGTGATAAGCTTCTGTCCACTCGGTGACTTCTTCGGTGCGGATCTTGTGCCACAGCGCGACGGTCGAAAATTTGTGTGCGCGTTCGGGGGTGTAGGAGCGCACATGGTGCCAGGAGCCGTCTTCCCAGGCGACGGCGAGGATATACATGACGCTGTGGTCGAGTGTTTCGCGGCTGGCGTCGGGATCCATTTTCTGCGGGTCGTTCGCCCCCGTGCCGATGACGTAGTGCGTGTGGTGGCTAGTGCGGATAACGACTTCGCTAATTTGATCGAGGTCTATATTACGGGCGTGCAAGGTCGCGCCGATGTCGATCAGGGCTTGCGCCTGATACTCGGCGGAGTGCTCTTTGGTGTAGGAGCGGATAATTGCGCGCAGCGGCTCGCCGGGGTCGGGCAGCGGCACGGTATATTCTGCGTCGGGACCGGAGAGCATCCAGGCGATAACCCCGTCGCGGCCTTCGTATATCGGCGAAGGGGCTTTCTCGCCGAGGCGCACCCGGCCGACTGCTTCGATGGCGATTTTATTGGCTTGTGCCGGGGCGTAGGCTTTCCAGGAGGTGATATCGCCCTTGCGCGATTGGCGGGTGGCGCAGGCCAGGTGCAGGCTTTGGTTGACGGCCTGATAGATTTCTTCGGCGGGCATGTGCAGCATGGTGCCTAGCCCTGCGGCGACGGCCGGGGCCAGGTGGGCGACGTGGTCGATTTTATGTTCGTGCAGGCAGATGCCGGTGACCAGCGCCATCTGTGTCTCGTAGGCGGTGAGCAGGCCGAGGCTCAGGTCGTGGCCGTTGGCGCCGGTCTGTTGCGCGACGGCCAGCAGGCCGGGGATATTGTCGCCGGGGTGCGAGTAGTCGGCGGCTAAGTAGGTGTCGTGCATGTCGAGTTCGCGCACGGCGACGCCATTGGCCAGGGCGGCCCATTCGCAGTGGAAAGTGCGATCATTGGCCGCGCCGAAGAGGCGGGCACCTTTGTTGTTGGGGTGCGGATAGCCCAAGGCCAGTAGGCGGGCGTTGCGCACGGACTGGCGGTTTATCGCGGCGATGGCGACGGCGGCGTTGTCGATTAGGCGGTTGCCGATCATTTCGATAACATCGGCGTCGGCCTGTTGGTTGTGGGCGGCCATCTGGGCGATTTTCCAGGCGAGTTGTTCTTTACGCGGAAGTACTGCGCCGTCGGCGTGGGTCTTGACTGTGTGGTTGGGCATGGTTTTCTTCCGTGGTTAGTAGGTTACGGCAGCACAAATAATAGGGTCTGTCGTTGAGGTGGACAATCGGAGGAGTGTTTGATGGCTGAGAATATACTGGGGCCTTATGGGGCATGGGCTACGGGGTTGGCGGGAGATGAGCCAGGGCGGTTGTCATTTCGGCGGGATGAGTTCAAAAATGAAGGGGACGAAAGAGGCTGATTCGGTGTTGGTGGCGGTTTACGGGAAGGCCGGGGCGGCCGATAGCTATGCTGGCCGATTTTATCTGGGTGGCCATGCAGGAAGATGCGTTCGAGTTTTGGAATCGTTGGTTATAGAGACAAAGCCGGTGGGTACGGAATTGGGCGCCCGGCCGAATAACACGGGGTAAATATGTCGTACAAGTATTGTGTAGCGATGTGTTCGATGCTGGTTGTAGGAGTGGCGGCGGTGGACGCGCAGGAGATCCACGTTTGGGATCTGGCGCTGACGGAGCAGGCGGGGCAATTGACGGTATACAACCCGGATCGCGATGACGCGCAATTCGGGACGCCGGTGCGCTCGGGCGATCTGGACGGCGATGGTTTTGACGACTTGGTAATTTCGGCGATGGCGGGCGACGGGCCGCCGGACCAGGATCAGCGCGACAACGCCGGCGAAGTGGCGATCTATTACAGCCCGGGGCGCATCGGCGGCCAGGTCGATTTGCGCGAGAACCCCCCAGGAGTTGTTACAATCTACGGCGAAGAGTCGCACAGTATCTTTGGCATCAAGAGCGAAGTGGCCGATATCGACGGGAATGGGACCAACGACCTACTAGTCGGCGCGTTTTACGCCGACGGACCGGGGCGCGAGGACGCGGGCAAACTCTATTTCTTTACTAGCGAATTGCTCGCTGAGATAAG
>DQLG01000031.1 GCA_015660315.1 Candidatus Latescibacterota bacterium | reverse complement strand
GCGACCTACAAGCCCGCATGGGCCATAGCGACATACGCACCACGATGAAATACGTGGAAGCGGTTAGAGCCGAAGAGTCAACTATTGAAGAAGATCTACCATATTAAATACTCTCCCAATCGCCTGACCAATGATATACGCCGCGGCCACAATAGCCACCGGCAAGGTGATCTCTACCGCGCCCGTAGCCGCCGCCGAAAGTTCTTGACATATCCTTAACGAAACATCATTATTTTCCGTCAACCAAACCGGTCATACCAATCAACCTAAGTACACGACAGCAGGATCCGACAGCAGAGTCTGAAATCTCTCCACTTGTCGTCGAGGTGTTCGAGTATATCGTGTAAGTGATTGATGCCGAGTCGCACGAAACTCATGGCTTTTCGCCCATGTTTTTTTTGTTGGATGGGTTTCTGTTGATCCACCCAGAGTCCGACGAGTAAACTCCACATTAAACACATCGCTAAGACGGCCAGGAGCAATTCAATACGCTTGGCCTTGGTCAAATGGGTGTCTGCCAAATTAAAGCCCCAGCTTTTGAAAAAACCGAAGGCCGTTTCGATGGACCACCTCGTTTTGTAGAGGTCCAAAACGTGCTCCAGATCAGTACGGTTGGTTGCCAAGAGGACTAAGTCGCCCATGACCGATCGGTGACAAACTAAATTAAGTAGGACCGCCTTTTTCCCATCATATAACTCGACGGATTCATAGGTGCGCGTCTTGCCTTTGGGTAAATTCCGCGTGAAAAGATCCAAGTGGTGTAGTCGTCCATTGGCCAAGGTCACCCAACTATCATAGCGGATGCGAATGATGAAGTCCAAGCCCTTTTGTTTGAGCAAAAAGCGGAACCAGTCCGCGCCAATAAACAACAGGGGTAGGCTTTGAGATAGCGCCAGGCCCGACGGAACAGCTTTTTTCGTTCCGCTGTATTCGAGTTGTCCGCTTTGCCCAAGGCCATCGACTCCAGGGGAATGGATACCCCCTCATGGAGCAGACCTAAACACAACACATTCACATCGATGCGGCCTAGGCGCCAGTGGGTCCGATCAAAAGGCAAACTCAAAAAAAGAACCTTACCCGGTTGGACTAAACGACCCACGATAAAGGCACTCAACGGCGCAGGCGACAGACCACTACTGAAAAAACGTTGGAGCCGTCGATACCGGCTCATCCAGGTGGCCGGACCCGACAGCGCCGGAGCCAGCTTCATCAAATTCACCGAACGAACGCGCATTAGCGCACACAGCAGGTCGAGCCGGTAGCGAGAAAAGGGCCGATCGGCTTGCTCCAGATGCTTCTTCAGCGTATTTATACTTCTCACAGTGCAGTTCCTCGTTAGGCCTCTTGGGCGTTTTGGTCGATTCCCAATAAAACCTAACTCGGGGCTGCACTGCAACTTAAACCTGATGTCGTGTACTGAGATAAATCCTTTATACTACTATAAAAACCTTCAACCTCTTATAAAGTCAATAGGTTCTGACAAATAAGAGGCAGCAATGTCCACTTCTCTACGCGCTAGATCATCCATCTGAATGAGACTCCCGGACTGGTTGTTGGAAGCCGTCCTATTGATTAGAATTGATCACTCTAGGCCACCACGCCCGGCGTTTGCAGGCGGCTCAACAGCTCGGCAACATTGGTGAGTGATTTGCGCCACAGGCCACCTGCCTGCCATATGCATCGAGTCCGACCTGGAAGACTCCGGCGCGGGTACTGCTCTAGCCATCGCCCAGGTCGAAGAAGCCCGAGGAGGTGCAAGAAAATGGACTCGTTCGTAAGTATCGTCTCGGTTGCGGCTTTTTTCGGTTTAATCGGTTTCTGGATCCTCGCCAAGAACTTCGGCAAGGTCGCTGATTCGACCGAAGAGGATGGCGATGAAGAACGAGCAGACCAAGGCGCGGAATAGCCCCGCAAGGCCGCGTCGCAGCCAGATGGCGTTTCGCTACCACCTGACCCTCGGCCTGCTGCTGCTGAACGCCTGCACATACCAGCTCGACGACCCCCTGCCCGTCCACCCGCGCATGGTCGTCGATACCCTGCCCAACGGACTGCGGTTCATCCACTGCGAAAACAGATGGCCGCCGAATCATCTGGAGCTGCGGCTGGTTATCGATGCCGGTTCAATGGTCGAGAGCGAAGGCGAGCGCGGGGTGGCCCACTTCGTCGAACATATGGCCTTCAACGGCACAACCCACTACGATCCAGCAGAGATTTTCGCTCTTGCAGGGGAGATGGGAGTACGCCAGCATCTCAACGGCACTACTACCGCGGACGCCACAGTCTACAAGCTGGCAGTGCCGACAGAGTCTACCAAAAGGTCCTGGCGCTTACCCTCGAACCGGCGCACCGCATCGAGGATCATCAACGACTGGGCTTACGAGGTCCGCTTCGCCTCGGAGGAAGTCGAACGCGAGCGGGGGGTGATCATCGAAGAGTGGCGCCGGAAGCAGAGCAGCTCTCACCGCAGCAGCGAATATCTGCATTCGCAGCTCTGGGCCGGAACACCCTATGCCGACCGCAATCCGATCGGCCGGCGATCGGTGCTGGACACCGTGTCCGCAAACACGCTGAAGCGATTCTACAAGAAATGGTACCGACCCGAGCATACGACCTTGATCGCGATCGGAGACAACGCCGGGGATTTTCCCCTGGGCTTTCTAGAACGCTGGGGAACCGTCCAACCACCACCTCTGCCGCCGCGCCCCCAGTGGAATTTCGAAGCCGCTCTGGAGACGCATTTCGCGGCCTTTGTCGATAGCGCTCACCGATACAGAACGGCGTCCCTCTATTACCGCGTAGCGCCCCGTTCCTACCAGACCATAGGCGAGTGGCGCGATTACGAGATCGAGAAGATTCGCCTGGCAATGCTCCGTCAGCGACTCGAAGCGCGGATCAACGAGACGGACCCGCCATTTCTGCAAACGCGAGTCGGGCGAATAGCGCACAATAAAGGCGTCTTTTTATACTTGCTGGCGGCCACAGACCGCGATTATCGCTCTGCGCTGGCCGCGCTCTTAACCGAGATTCGCCGAATCGACGTTCACGGTTTCAGCAGCGACGAACTGGCGCGAGAGATCCAGGACCGGCGCCGCTGGTACAAACGCAAGGCTCGAGAAGTGTGGGAATCCAACACACTCCGCTACTTCGACTGGTTGAAGATCGGGAAATACAAGGCGCGACTCTTCGACTGGTTCTGGCGGGGAGGATACAATTCGCTCGGCGAAGCCGAGCGGCTCGTCCACCACGTGAATAGCGGTTTCCCATTTATGAGTCACCTGCAGAGTTACCACCTCTCCGAAACTTTGCTGCCGGGCATCACCCTCGATGAGGCGAACGACTGGTCCCCAGTATGCTCTGCGACCAAGAATCGACTGATTTTCCTCGCGGGGCCCGACCCGCCCGGACCGGCGCTCGCCGATAGCGCCGCCCGCACTCGGCTGCTGACCCGATTAGCCGCAGCCGAGGTCACCCCTTACCAGGAGCACAGCACCGACCACGCGATAGAGACTGTCGAAGAAGAGGATATCAAACTGGTGCTGCCTTCGGCGGCCATAGTCGAGCGCCGCACCATCCCCGAACTCGGCCTCCATATCTGGCGTCTTGAAAATGGCGCCGAGGTTTGGCTCAAGCCCGACGCTACCCATAATACCGTCGCGCTCCACGCTTTTCGCCACGGGGGCTTCTTGACGCTACCGGAAAAAGATCGGCTCTCAGGCTGGGCAGCGGGTTCCCTGGTACGCAATAGCGGCGCCGGATCCATTGACCGCCGGTCCATTCAGCGGCTCCTAAAAAATCGCGAACTTTCGCTATCATTTAATTTCAGTGTTTTCCGCACCATTATAAAAAGTAATGGCCCCCCTTACGAACTAGAATCCCTGCTGGCTCTCGTACATCGGTATTTTACCGCCCCGCAGATCGATCCGCTCACCTTCCGCCTGCTGGAATTCTCTCGCTATAAATTTAGGAGCAAATT
>DQLG01000145.1 GCA_015660315.1 Candidatus Latescibacterota bacterium | reverse complement strand
GAAGGTGCAACGGCGGCGGAGGGTGCGAGAGGCGCTGCTATAGTGGTCGATGCATGACCTCGGCTGATACGGATGCGAGTACCACGCCAGAAGCTGTGTTGGACTTCGAGCTCGTCAATATCGCTATCTTGGAAGAGTTGGATCAGTTTGCGGAGCTTGCCTTCGTTCACAGGTGCTTTCGTCCTTTCTCAGGCGCGCTCGACGTAGTCGCCGGTGCGGGTATCGATCTTGAGTTTATCGCCTTGATTGATAAAGAGTGGTACTTGCACTATATAGCCGGTTTCGAGCGTGGCTGATTTGACGGCGCCGGTGGCGGTATCGCCTTTGATGCCCGGTTCGGTGTGGGTGACTTCGAGGTAGACGAAGTTGGGCAGATCGATGTCGATGACCTCTTCGCGGGCGATGAGTAGGAAGGCGTTCTCGCTCTCCTTGAGTAGACCTGCTGTAGTGCCGAGCACTGCTTTGTCGACAGGACTCTGCTCATAGGTGTCCAAGTCCATAAAGTAATAAAGGTCGTCCTCGGCATAGAGATACTGCATCTCGCGCTTTTCGAGCCGGACCGCGTCGACCTTGTCGCCAGAGCGGAAGGTGCGGTCGAGCACTGCGCCGGTTCTCATGTTTTTGAGTTTGGTGCGCACAAAAGCGCTACCCTTACCTGGTTTGACGTGTTGAAATTCGGCGATAGAGAAGATTGCGCCGTCGATGAGCATGGTAAAGCCGTTCCTAAAATCAGTGGTGTCTGCCATAGTGTCCTTTTTATTGCTTGCCGCTGCTTTTTTCCAGTGACTCTAATTTACTGCGGATAATGGTGTTGCTCGGGTCCTGTTCGAGTAATTCGCGGTAGGTTTCAATGGCCTTCTGCGTCAAGCCTTGGATCGTGTAAATTTCTGCCAGAGTCATAGTGGCTATGCGTTTGTCTTCAGGGTGACCAGGCTTGAGCGCTGAGTGGGGCTTGGGTTGCTCAAATACGGGTTCGGGTTCGGGTTCCGGCTCCGGCTCTTGCTCGATTTCCTGAAAGAGCCGGAGCAATTCGGGGTTATTTTGGGCAGCTGAGTGATCATCTGACGGAGCCGGTGGCTCTTTTGCGTCAGTAGAGGCCGCGGAGGCTTCTGTCGTTTCAGTGTCGGATGAAGATGAAAATAATGAAGAGGTTCCGGTAGTCGCTTCCTCTGTAGGAGCGGGGTCGGCGAAGGACGCTATGTCTGCTACTGATGTGGGTTCCGCCGGCGATTCTTCAGCGCTTGCAGACTCTGTTATTGGCTCAGTTGGTTCCGCAACGGCGGGTGTTTCATCTTGTGATCCTGTTCCGGACCCGGTGATGGCCGAGCCCGAGAGGAAAGAAGTGGGCCTTGGCGTAGGTACTTCCTCGCGGGATGGTTCCATCTCAGGTCCCAATCCAGCGGCAAAAGGTTCGGCAGAGTCTGGTTGTTTTTGATCGTTTTTTAAACCGGAAAAAGCTGTGCCTAAAAGAAATGGGGACGTCGGCGATTCGGGCAGAGGATCGCCGGGGGTGTCGGCTGTGGTTGCCTGGTCCTTAGCCGTCTCATCTTGTGCGGTGTTCGCGGAGGTTTCCGCAGAAAAGAAAAAGTGTTTATCAGCCTTAGCGGCGACCTCGGGCAATGCTATATCGTCTGGGGAAAGGTCTTCAGGCTCTTCTGAGCTTGTCGTTTCCGGGGCATTCGCCGCTGAAGGGCTGCCGAAAAGAAAGGGGGCCGAGGATGTACTATTGCCTTCATCTACCGTCTCTGGAGCCAGGTTGGCCAGCGAATCATTTTCGTTTTCTGCGGTATCTTGTGCATTCGCGGTCGCGTCAGGTGCAAAGGTCGGGGAGGATGCGGGTTCGGCCTCTGCAGGTGGTGTCGACGACGAGGGCGTTTCTTCCGTTAGGTTCGACATCAAAAAAGGTGTTGGTGTTTCGGCTTCGGCCTCGGCGGCCGGTGATTCAGCGATCTCTTGTTCTTCAGCTTCGGTTGCTACTACGGGTGATTCAACAACTTCTTGTACTCCAGATTCGGTCTCTGTAGCGGCCTCTTGTACTTTAGTGTTGGGCTCGTCAGCAGATGATTCAGCGGTTTCTTCTATTGTAGATGGTTCGGGTTCCGGGGCATACTCTGTAGGGGTCGCAGGAACAGAAAAATCTGGTGGTTCTTGCGGTTTGAAGATGTCTGAGTCTTCAGGTAATACCTCCGGCGAAAAAATGGAGACTTCGTCTATATTCGCATCCTTGTCTTTTTTGTCCTGATCGGAGAAGCTGATCCAGCTTTCTACTTGTGGTTTGTCTTCTTTTTCGCCGTTAGCTTCGGCTTCTTCTCGATCGTCTACTTCAGCCTCTTTGTCACTGGGAGCTTCGGTAGGAGCGCCCTCTATCTCTTCATCGCCTTCTGTGTCGGGCACGAGGAAAAGCGATACCGGGTTTTTTTCGTTGGGGGATACTTCTGTTTCCGCGGTTATTTCGTCCGCGCTTTCTTCTTTAACGTCGGCGGCTGGCGGTGGGTTGGTGGTTGCGGCGTCGGGCATTGCTGACACCGATGTTTCCGGAGGGGTGGTGGTGCTGTCTGTCGTGGTTTCTTCGACATCGACAATCGGCGGCACATCGGGTGCTTCGGACATCTTGTCGCCGAAGATCTCGAAGCCCAATGCGGCGACTGCGTCGCTTTGGCTGTCGTTTGCGGCCGGCGCTGTGGTTGGAATATTGTCGCCGGGATCTTCAGTTGTAGCAATTTCGGGTGGGGCTGCTGGCTCTATCGCGGCAGTAGCTGCGTTCTCTTCGGTGAAGAGCGGATTGGGGCCTTGTTCAAATTCCTTGAGCGCGTCGCTGACGTTGGGCGAGTCGGACCATTCGGGTAGGTCTTGGACCTGGGCAAAGGGTTCGACTACCTCGTTGACGGGGTCTTGTTTCGGGGCGCCGGCGATAAGGGCTTCGGCCGATGTTGCAACGACGGGGCTTTCATTTACTTCGAGCAGGGGAGTGACTTCGGCGGCCGGGTCGTCTTCGGTCGCATCTTTGCGGGCAGTATAGGTGAGCTTGTCGATCTGTTCGTTCAGGGTGTCGTCAAAGGGATCGAAATAAGCGGCCTGTTGTAGCGTCTGCAGGGCCAGGCGGGCCACGCCGAGTTGTTGGAAGAGATCGGAGATGCGTTTATAGCTGCCGGGGTTTTCAGGGTCGAGGCGCAGGGCGTGGTCCATGGCCTCGCGTGCTTTTTCGACATTGCCCTGGTCTTCGTAACACTTGCTGAGGACGACGAAGCCGGTGGAGTAGTCGGGGAAATTGGCACAGCCCTCTTCGCAGAGGGATAGCGCGCGTTCGGTTTGGCCGCCATCGAGGTAGAGATCGGCCAGGCGAGCGAAGAGCGGCGCATCTGGCTCGCGCCGGAAAGCTTTTTCCAGTTTGGCTATCGGATTGGCCATGGTAATGGAGGTCATTTCAAGAGGATACTGATGAGGGGCTATTTTACGTTCTGGACTGCGAAATGTCAAGGATTGAAGAAGGGCCTAAGAGACGGGCAGAGAGGAAGATGGGGCCGGTTTCAGCGGGGTATCCCTTGACAAGGTCAAGGGGGGCTTCTATCTTTTCGCCCTATAAAAATAGTTTAGTGCGCCTATAGCTCAGTTGGTAGAGCAGCTGACTCTTAATCAGCGGGTCCGGGGTTCGAGCCCCTGTGGGCGCACCATTTATTATTAAGGGCTTACGAGAGCAATTTTCGTAAGCCCTTTTTGATTTGTGTCATTGTTGGGTTATATATATAGGCCGCAAAATGCGGTGTGACGGCTTATGTACCGGTAATTTATGCGGGGGTTGTCAAAGCAAATGGCTAAAACGGAAAATAAATACAAGGCGCGGGTCGTTCATTCGCGTCCTTTACCCGGTCATCGGGCTCTTTGCCTGGACGGTATTTTCCTTCGCGATGGTTGAGATTTCGATTGAGAATTTCAATAATGAAGAAAACTACCTGATGTAGGGGCTATATTGGGCCATTGTTTGTCGCAGGCTATGCAGGGCTACTCTACTCATGGGGGTGCGGAGGAAAAACGGCGGCGACGAAAGTGGGCAATAGCAACGGAACCAGAAGGACTATTTCAGGGGCTGTTTTATGGAAGGGCTCTCGTGTGGGGGCTATTAACGTTTTGTAACGGATAGGGGCATCGTAAAATGAGCCAGTTTGAAGGGATTGTACCCGCCATACCGACGCCGATGAACGCAGAGGGTCAGATTGCCGAAGAAGCGTTGCGCAAGTTGGTTGAATTCAATATTAAAGCCGGGGTACATGGTTTCTGGGTCTCGGGCGGCACGGGTGAAAGTGTGTTGCTCGAAGACGAGGAGAATAGGCGGGTCGCCGAAATCGTAGTCGATCAGGGCCAAGGGCGGGTGAATAATATTATCCATGTTGGGGCGGCTACGACAGTTCGCGCGGCCGGTTTGGCCGAACACGCCGCACGGGTGGGGGCCGAGGCTATTTGCTGCGTACCGCCTTTTTTCTATAGCCGCAGCGATGAAGAAATCGTTGAGCATTACAGGGTGGTGGCCGCCGCCGCTGACCTGCCGCTTTTTGCTTATAACCTGCCTTCGGCGACCCGGGTCGAGATCGATCCGCCGTTGATGCAGAAGATCCAGGACGCGGTGCCACAGCTAAAGGGGCTCAAGCACTCGGTGGCGAATCTGTCGAATTTGCGGGCCTTTGCGCGAATGGGTTTAGACGCCTTTACGGGGAGTTGCCATTGGATGCTGCCGGCGATGACGCTGGGTGCGGTGGGTGCGGTGGATGGGCCGCCCTCTTTTGCCCCCGAGTTATGGGTCGTTATTTGGCAGGCCTATCAGGCCGGTGAACTAAAAAAGGCCGAAGCGGCGCAGGATCGGGCGAGTGAGACAGTAGAGGCGCTTATGCGTTGCGGTGGGGGCTTTCATGCTATGATTAAGGCCGCACTTGGCATGCGGTTGGGCATCGACTGCGGTGATCCTCGGCCGCCCGCGCTGCCGCTTACAAAAGAGCAGCGGCAGGCGTTAGAGCGAATTGTCGACGAGTTGGATTTACCCGCATAAGGACTCATACGCGCCCGAGAACGTGCAAAGCCCTTTTCGACTGCATACAGCGCAGTACGGAAAGGGCTTTGTCCTTTTAGCGGCGGGCTTATCTGACGAGCAGGCCGTAGCCGATCTGCACAAAAACCCAGATCAACGACAGAATGCCGACGAAGAGTCCGAAGCGTTTGATGACCATATTGGGCACCTTTGGTGCTTCTATATTAAAAAGGGGAGGTCCTGCAATTAATATCGGTATATCCGCCCGTTGAAACTGTGAGGGGGATCACTACCGAAAATGAAAGCCGACCCGCTACACCGCCTTGCAACGAAATCTGCCTCGATTGCGGGAGAACTAAACAAGAAAGACCCGATCGAACAAGGATTTTCCTCAGGCTTCGGAGGGGATAATCTCTAATTTGCGCAAATATTCGCAGAGCCCGCTGTCGTCGGTGGGCAGATCAAGTACGTCGGAAAAGGGCCACATATTTCCCTCGAGGAAATCAACGGCCGTTTGCCTTTCATGGTTAGAATCGGCACGGGACATGTCTTTTATCGCCTGCAGGATGACTGCGGCGGCGAGTCGTCGGTGGCCGTCGAACTGAGCGCGGTAGGTAGGTTTTCTGTCTTTAGCCATGGCCTTCATCGTTGGAAGTGCGGTAGAATCTACCATTTACGACGCGTAAGGCGCCGGGTAGATCCCGCTGGGTTTATAGTCCAATTCACAGATAGAGTCCAATTACACAGCCGGTTAGCATCGTCGCGATTGTACCGGCGATAAGCGAACGCAGTCCTAAACGTGCCAGGTCGCCGCGCCGCTCGGGTGCGATGCCGCCGATGCCGCCAATCATAATGGCCACCGAGCCGAAGTTTGCAAAACCGCAAAGAGCATAAGTGGCGATGATAAAGGAACGCGGGCTCAGCGCGGAAGCTTCTCCTGCGTGCCGAGACAGGGCAAGATAGGCGACAAATTCGTTGAGGATGGTCTTGAGTCCCATCAATTGACCGACGATTCTGGCTTCGGCCCAGGGGATGCCCATCAGCCATACCAGGGGATGAAAGAGGACGCCAGTGGCCGCTTCCATGCTCCAGGTACCGCTTGCCGCGCCGTTTATTCGTCCGTCGGCCCAGCTTATACCGTAGTTCGCCAGGGCGACGAGACCGATAAAGGCGATCAGCATGGCGAGCACGTTGAGTACTAGGTGCATGCCTTCGACCGCACCACGGGCGGCCGCGTCTAGGCCGTTGAGCGTATCTTTGCGCGGGAGCTCGACTTGTTCGCCGGCCGTTTCGGCCTTGTTAGTCTCGGGGATCATCAGTTTGGCGACGGCGATGGCCGCCGGGGCGCTGATCAGTGATGCGACGAATAAATGTCCGGCGATATCGGGGTGTACGTGGCCGAGGATGGTGGCGTATATGACCATCACGGTGCCGGCGATAGTGGCCATGCCGCCGGTCATCAGGCAAAAGAGCTCGCTCTCGGTGAGGCGTGCGACATAGGGGCGGATCAAGAGCGGGGCTTCGGTCATGCCGAGAAATATATTGGCCGCCATGCCGACGCTTTCGGCCGAACTGATGCCCATCAGTTTCTGCATGATACGGCTGAGCCGGGCGATGAGCCAAGGCAGGATGCCGTAGTGGTAGAGAATGCGCGAGAGCGAGGCGACGAAAATTAGGGTCGCAGCGATCTCTAGGGCGAAGACATGACCGTGCTCGCCGGTAAAAGAGTCCGAGCTTAAACCACTAAAGAGCAGGGACTGGTTGGCTTTGAGCGCGGTCTTTTTGAGCAGGGCGGTAAAGTGGCCGATCAGGGCGAAAATCGGATTGCGCAGCACCGGTTGCAACAGTAGGCCGGCGAGGGCCAGTTGTAGCAGTGTGGCGACGCCGAGGGTCTTCCAGGGGATAGTGCGGCTACGACGGCCTGAAAACCAGGCGATAACGAGGAGTACGAGGTAGCCAAAGGCGCTGTGCAGGATGAGCATGACGCGTATAGAAGAACGAGCATAATGGAAGAAAGTCAAGAATCGATAAGGGAAATAGGGTCCTGTGAGGCTAAGAACGGTGTTTAGCTGAGTGTATTGATAGTGCGTTGCACGACGGAATATAGGGGAGCGTCAGTGTCGATACAGGTGGCGCCGGACCAGATGGGTAACGCACCGAGGGCTTGTGCGAGGTTTTCGAAATAGGGGGAGTCGCAGCGGGAGCCACGACCGGCCATACGGGCGCGCCAAGTTTCAAGCGGCGGTGGATCTAGGTGGAGAACGCGCAGGGTGGTGGGGGCGATTTTTTTACCTAAGCTCGGCCAGAGGTCGTTTTCGCCTAGCTCGGGGCCAAAGCCGCCGACGAGCAGAATTTGGCGGGTGCCGACGAGGTTACTGCAAGCTGTAGTGAGCGGGCCGGCGTATTCTAGGGGGCGGAGTTTTTGCCAGTAGTGCGGGGTGCCGTAAGCTGAGGCTGGAGGATCGCCGCGTTGGGTTGCCGCCGTTAAAATGAAGCCACCGGCGGTTTGGTCTTTGTCGATAAGGAAGGTATTGGGCTGTAGGGACAATAAGGCGCGGGCGACGGCAGTTTTGCCGACACCGGGCGGGCCACTGATAATTACCAGGCGGGCGGATGGGGCTCCGGGGCGGGCTGCCGCGAGCAGGGCTTCTGCGGTGGGTTTTGCGTCGGGGGTGGAATCGGCATAGCCCCCTCCGAGCTTGGCGACGTCGGTCACGGCGAAGGGGCGCCGCGATCCTGCGGTTCCCAGCCGACGAGCTCTTTGGCGTTGGACAGGTCCCACTTTTTTTCGCCCCCCTGCGAGACCCCGTAGAAGATGCCGAATTGCGGGCGGGGGGCCTCGATGCAACAGGCGGTT